>JAZRYS010000099.1:0-9085 GCA_045600865.1 Candidatus Aphodosoma sp. | reverse complement strand
GGTTGGAGCTTACGTTCGGAGCAAGCTCCTCACTCCTGCTCCAACCGCTAAGAAAGTGCAAAGATAATGCTTTTATCTCATTCTGACAAGTTTTTCCGTTTTTTTTCTACCATTTGTGTCTACTTTTCGTGAGTCAACACTCATTTCTTGTCAAACTGCAGATATAGTACGTTCATTCCATGGACGTAGTGATACACTTGTTTGTCGGAATAGTTTTTGATATAGAACAGACTCAGTTCGCTGACATCTGGGATTCTGCCGTTTTTGACATATTCTTCTACCAAATTCACAGGTATGGCAGGCGAAATAGGTTTTCCAAAATTACGTGCAAAGAGGCACAAATTGTCTTCGCCTTCCGAAAGTCTGATATCGAATGTTTGTTTTATGTTCCTGTTCCTTCTCATTTTCCTGTTTCTGTTCCTTCTCCTGTTCCTTCTCCTGTTCTTTTTCTTGAGACCTATTATATTGTTCATCAGTTCCTCGCAGCAAATCTCAATCTTTTTTGAAAGTTCCTCACTCGCCTCGCATACACTAAGGAACAGATGTATTCTTTCCATATTCTCCTCCAGACTTTCAAGCGTATAATTCACCGAAACATCAAGATTGATTGTTTCGCTGAATCTGTCAAGAAGGAAGAAAGGAACAAGACCCTTGTCTTTACGGCAGCAAACAGTATTAGCGACTGCCACGTATGCAGCAATGATTACAGCTGTTGCAACAAATCCATACCAAAGATTGCCATTCCCCAAGACAAAGGCCACGACTATAATCATCAGCGGAGTAACCAAGCAGGAAATGCCATCTTGAATCACTTTCATGAGAGAGTTGCATTTAATGGAGAACACACCAAATGTGCCTGCGATATCTCGGAATACGAAGAAACAGGTAACGCACATCAAAGGAATTCTGACAGAATTAATCAATTCTATGCTCTTTGCTCCGAAAAGCATCGCTATATTGTCGGTAAAGCATACATAGGCAGTTGCAAACAACATTATTATCAGACATATTTCCATGAAATACACCTTTGCTATTTTCAACCTTCCGGCACTGTCTCCTTCGCCGAGCAGGAAAGCATCTACATACAGATACGCATGAGTAATTCCTGCCTTAACGCAATAAGGTATTGAAATGGCCTGCATACAAACTCCCCACACGAACAAACCATCAGATGGCAGATAATGCAATATGAGGATGTTTACAAGGAACAAGAAAATTGAGTTTGATATGGAAGCTGAGATGTTGCTTGTCCATAGAAGGATGTTCTTTCTGAACATGGCAAAGAGTTCCAAAGCGGGGGTGACAAAATGAAATGGAAAATCCTTGCCGAGAACCACTGGCAAAAGCACCAAAATGTTCGAGGCTGACAACAGGCACATGGCAATGCCGACAGACTCGACACCAAGGTGAGCCACTTTTATCAGCAGGAAGACCGAGAGGAGATTGACAAACACCGACACAAATATGGCTCTTGTCACCTTGTCGGCATGACCTGATGCAGTAACATAGGCATTTATCACTGATACCATGGCATGGAACAGGAAATAAATAGCCATAGGAAGCAGATATGAATACAAGTTGCTCAAGACTGCAGGGTCAGACGTTATCATTCCTGCAATTCCTCCTCTGAAAGCCAATATTACAACTGCAGAAATGACAGCAATAAAAGCAGAAGACAACGCTGAAAAAGTGAGCAGCTTGTTGGCAGTGTTGAAGTCAAATTTTCCGTATGCCGTTCCAGCCTGCAGACTTGGGCCAAGGTTGCATAAGCTTATAAGTATCATTATCACGCCTGCTATTGGATTGAAAGCAGCCGTTGCCTTGAAACTGTCAACGCCAAGGAAATGCGACACCATCATGCTGCTCAACATGATGGCAAGTTGCGGTGCAAGGTTGTTGAGAACACATGCCACCTGAGTAGATAGCATCGAGCGGACAACCACCTTGCCCGAACGCATTTGCTCGGATCTTAGCTTGCGTATCGACATACGATCAGCCATCCTATTTATGTATTCGTTTTTCATAATGCTTTATAACGTAATTTTGTCTGTTTCACCTTTCTTGCAATTTACTGATATGTTATCAACCTTTCATTTCTTGTCAAACTGCAGATATAGTACGTTCATTCCATGGACGTAGTGATACACTTGTTTGTCGGAATAGTTTTTGATATAGAACAGGCTCAGTTCGCTGACATCTGGAATCCTGCCATTTTCTACATATTCTTCAATCATATTCATAGGTATGGCAGGCGAGACAGGTTTCCCAAAATTACGCGCAAAGAGGCACAAATTGTTTTCTCCTTCTGAAAGTCTGATATCGAATGTCCCTGTCCTGTTCTTTTCCCCTATTACGTTGTTCATCAGTTCATCGCAGCAGATCTCAACCTTTTTTGAAATCTCCTCTCTCACCTCGCATACACTCAGGAACAGACGTATCCTCTCCATATTCTCCTCCAGGCTCTCAAGCGAATAACCCACAGAAACATCAAGATTGACCATCTCGCTGAATCTGTCAAGAAGGAAGAATGGAACAAGATTCTTGTCCCTATGACAGCAAACAATATTGACAACAGCCACGTATGCAACGAAAAACAAGGATGTTGCAACAAATCCGTACCAGAGATTGCTGTTCCCCAAGGTAATGGCTGCAACCATAATCATCAGCGGAGGAACAGCACACGAGATTATATCATGTACAACTTTTATAGCGGGTTTGCGTTGAATGGAGAACACGCCAAAAGATGTTGCGATATCTCGGAATACGAAGAAACAAGTGACACATATCAGAGGCATTCTGACAGTCTGTATCAATTCTATACTCTTTGCTCCGAAAAGCATCGCTATATTGTCGGTAAAACTCATATAGACAGTTGCAAACAACATAAGTACCAGACAAACTCCCAAAAAATACGCCTTTGCTATCTTCAACCTTCCTGCACTGTCGCCTTCGCCAAGCAGGAAAGCATTGACATACATATAAGCATCAGCAAATCCCGTAGTAAAGCCGAGAGGTATTGCAATAGCCTGCAGACATACACCCCATACGAACAGACCGTCAGATGGAAGGAAATACAATATGAGGATATTTACAACAAACTGGAAAACTGCGTTTGATATGGAACTTGAAATAACGCTTGTCCATAGAAGGAAGTTCTTTCTTAACATGGTGAGAAGTTCCAAGGCTGGAGTGACGAAACGGAATGGAAAATCCTTGCCTAAAGTTACTGGCAAAAGCACCAAGATATTCGAAGCTGACGACAGACACATAGCAATGCCGACAGACTCAACGCCAAGGTGAGCCACCTTTATAAGCAGGAAAACCGAGAGGAGATTGACAAACACTGAGACAAATATGGCTCTTGTCACCTTGTCGGCATGACCTGCCGCAGTAACGAAAGAATTCAGCACAGATACCGTAGCATCGAACAGGAAATAGATAGCCATTGGGGCAAGATAGGAGTACAGGCAACCCAAGACTACAGGGTCAGAGGTTATCATTCCTGCAATTCCTCCTCTGAAAGTCAATATGACAACTGCAGGAACGACAGCAATAATAGCAGAAGACAACGCCGAAAAGGTGAGCAGCTTGTTGGCAGAGTTGAAGTCAAGTTTTCCGTATGCCGTTCCAGCCTGCAAGCTTGGACCGAGATTACATAGGTTTATAAGTATCATTACCACGCCTGCTATTGGATTGAAAGCAGCCGTTGCCTTGAAACTGTCAACGCCAAGGAAATGCGACACCATCATGCTGCTCAACATGATGGCAAGCTGCGGTGCAAGGTTGTTGAGCACACATGCCACCTGTGTGGATAACATTGAGCGTACAACTACCTCGCCCGAACGTATTTGCCCGTATCTTGTCATGCGCCTCAGCATACGGTCAACCATCATTTGTCTATATCCACCTTTCATAACAATCTATGTCTTAAGTCATCAGTTGTTTTTCTTCGGCAGGTGTGATTTTTCACTTGCAACATGGTTACACTGCCCTATCTATAGACACCTTTCTGAAAAATAAGAGCGTATGGTGTTTATGTCCTGGGTTTCCGTAAGGGCAAGCATAAGAAGAATCCTGGATTTTTGAGGGCTCAAACTGCCTGAGGCGATAAAGCCCAGTTTTTCATCATCAACCTCACCGCCTTCAGTATAGACTCCACCATAAGGGATACGTGAGGAACGGACAATCATCACGCCATTTTTCGCAGCCTGTGTAGCCATGTCGAGAGTTTCCTGACTCAGGTTTCCGTCACCCACTCCGGCAAGCACTATACCTTTATATCCTGCATTGATGAATGCCTCCAAAGCAACGGTTGAGTTGCTTCCATAGCCATACACGATTCCCACTTCTGGCAATTCTTCCAGATTGTCAATGTAAAAGCCAGTGTTGACATCATGAGGCAAGTACCAATCTACAAACGTTGCGGACATGGCATCTGTGGAATGCGTATCATTCTTGAAGGCAGCACCTGCCTCATAAATCTTGCCGCCAAGACAGCACATCACCTCTCTCCCGACAGCCTCAGGTCTTACAATCATCTGAACGGCAGTCAGTAAATTATACGGACCATCAGCATCTTCTGCGTCTGAAGGGCGCATGGCACCAACAAGGATGACTGGCTTGGGATTATGAATAGTGAGATTCAGGAAAAAGGCAGTCTCTTCCATGACATCTGTACCATGGGTTATCAGAATTGCATCATATTTTCCGCTCTCCAGGACTTGATTGACCCGTTTGGCAAGAGAAAGCCAGATACTCTCGTTCATATCCTGTGAGCCGATGTTGCAGAACTGCTCATAATCCAAATCTGCGTACTGCCTCAATTCCGGCACTGCCTGCAGGATGGTTTCAATGGACACCTTTCCTGCATCGTACCCTATCTCTGTACTCGCACCAGCAATTGTCCCGCCAGTCGCTATTATATGAACTTTCGGCAGAGGTCCGTCCAATGTTTCCTTTTGGCATGACGTTGCTAAGAGCAGAGCGGTCAATGTCAGAAATGCAAAAAAATGAAGTCTGTGTTTCATAGTTTTTGAAAATTTTGTTCAGAGGTGAAAAATTCGAATGCAAAGGTACAACTTTTTTATTTAACGAAAACTATTTTACCTCAATATTTTTTCACTTTTTTTTCATCTCCGAACATATTCGTAGTAATTTTCTTGTTTTTCGCCACAACACGGCACAACAACCATCACATACTTTAGCTACTATTCCTTCAGGCAACCTATAGGAACAATGAGAATGCCATCTTCGCGACGATATGCGTATTTGCCCACTCCCGTAAGCACCATCTTGAACGAAGGCGATTTCATCTTGTCTGTGTCGATTCTTTGCTCAAGTTTGTTGAGCGTCTTGACGCCCTCCTCAATCAGTTTCTCACCGCCCAACTTAATTTCTATCAAACCATATTCGCCATTACGCAGATGTATGACTGCATCACACTCCAGGTTTGTCTTGTCGCGATAATGAAACACCTCGCCGTCAATAGCCTCGGCATAGACACGGAGGTCGCGCAAACAGAGGGTCTCGAAAATCAAGCCAAATGTGTTAAGGTCGTTCATCAGGTCGTCTGGCCCAAGACCCAATGATGCAGTAGCGATGCTTGGATCAACAAAGTAGCGTGTGTCGCTGGTGCGGATAGCTGTTTTGCTGCGCAAGTTAGGATTCCATGCTGCCACGTCTTCCACGACAAATATGCGCTTCAATGCTTTTATGTATGACGCAACTGTATCTTCGTCAAGGTTTTGAACGTCATTCGTCATCATATCCTGTCGTATAGTGTTTGCAGGCGCCTGCGAACCTTGGTTACGTGCAAGCGAGCGCATAAGGAGTCTTACACGTTCTGGATCACGTTCCACGCCATCTGAAGCAGAAAGGTCGCGTTGCTGGACTGCCTTCACATAATCAAAAGCTTGGTCAAGTGCCACGTCTTTCTTCTTCATCACACATGCCAAAGGCCAGCCACCACGGCAAGTCACATACGCAAGCATTGGCAAATCTATTTCAGATATGCCCGATATTTGCCCTTTTGTTTCAAACAGAGAGGCAAGCGAAACCTCTCCGCTGCTTTCGCCTGATTCCCAAAGAGTCATAGGTCTCATCCTGAGCCAACCAACACGTCCTGTACCACTGTGTCTGACTTCGCTCATATCAGCCGGCACAGCCGATCCAGTCATGATAAAAAGGCCCAATTCTCCTTCGTGGTCTGCCGCAAATCTGATGGCATCCCACAGTTTTGGGGCAAGTTGCCATTCGTCAATCAGACGCGGTCTTGCTCCACGCAGCAGCACTTCTGGGTTGATTGCAGCAAGGTGCAGGTTTTGCTCCACTTCTTTCGGGTCTGACATATACAGCACGCTTTTTGCGGCATGTTCTCCTGTCGAAGTCTTGCCACACCATTTGGCACCTTCAATGAGGATAGCGCCCTTACCCTCCAATTTGCGCTTCAACATGCGGTCAACTACCCTTTGTCTATATTCATTTTTCATAATATTTTATGCCCATTCGGTTATTTGGACCGTTTTCATTCGGTTATTTGGACAGAAAAACAGTATTCTTATCCCCGAATATTATCATATCTCACTATATATCAACACAATGCTGTTTTTTAACAAATATTATTTACTGACTGCAAAGGTACAAATATATTTTGGAATAGCCAAGAATTTTCCAATGTTTTTCTTTTTCGCCAATTTATTTGGTCATGTCAGAAAAACAACGTACCATTGCAACAAATTATTATCTTTGCATTATCATAAAATAATAAAATTCAAGTTTCGCTAGTTGCCAAAAAGCTCTGTAAGAGCGACATAGTATAGCGCAGGGTGTGAACCCTGTGTAAAAATGGACAATACGTTAATAGAGTGCCGTAGGTACGACAGAATTAAATGCATATATGGTGAAAATAAATGTGTCGTCCTTACAGGACTTAAACGGAATAACAACCTCATACACAGGGCTTACGCCCTGTGCTAATTTATTTCACCCCTTCGGGGTTATAACTTGCGAAACTTGAGATTAGTATCTTTGCAACGCATAAAAATCGAAGGCATTATGATTGGAAGAAAGTCGGAACTTGCTAATTTACAGAAGTATTATGATTCTGGAAAACCAGAGTTTGTGGCATTATATGGCCGCAGACGTGTCGGAAAAACGTTTCTGATTGAGCGTTTCTTTGCAAACAAGTACAGTTTCAAGGTCAGCGGAGTGGTGGAAGGCGAGGCAGAAATGCAGTTTTCGGCATTCAGCATTGCCATGAGAGACTATGGCTATGAGGGGCAGTTCCCATCCGATTGGATGTCTGTCTTCAATCAACTTGGCAAAATGCTTGACAAGAAGATCAGGAAAGGTAAGCGTTGTGTCCTGTTCATTGACGAGTTGCCTTGTTTCGACACACCAAAGTCGAATTTCATAAAAGCCCTCGGCTATTAATTCAGTGGTAACCCTTGATGATTTATTCAAGGAAATATAGCAATTCCTTGTGACTTCACCCAGAACAGCACTATTATGCGACCATCGTACAAGAATCTCCACGAATTCTTGTACGATGGTCGAGTAATACTAATGTTCTCCTAAGAGGATACGCTAAGGATAATACCCCGTCAATCACCTGTAATGGTTAATCTTCAGGCTTCCGCCCTTGCCGTCTGCCACGATGTAAATGCCGGTTGGACAGTTTGACATGTCAATATTGCCGTTGCCAGAAGTAATCATTCTTCCCGAAGCATCAAAAAGCGTTATGTCCAAACCATTCTCGTTATAGACTATTTGGTTGCAATAGAAGACATTCTTCTCCTCTAATGTATAGTCTAACTGCGTTCTTGAAAGAGGCATAATGTTAAAGTTTTTCCAGTAGTCTGCTGCTTGATAAAGAGCAACGCTATTATCTGGAACATACAGAGTCGCATTATAATTGTCAAATGAATTAGATTGTATTGATGGCGGAGTGGCGGTATTACAAATTAAGGCCGTCATGCCAGTACAACCAGCAAAAGCTTCTTCCCAAACATAAGTCACGTTGTCTCCAAGCGTCACAGATGTCATGCTATAGCAATTCTGAAAAGCGCTTTCTGCGATAGAAGCCACACCGTTAGGTATGTTCACAGATGTCAGGCTGTGGCAATTCTGAAAAGCGGCATGACCGATGAAAGTCACGCTGTTAGGGATAACCACTGATGTCAAATCGGTGCAATTTCTAAAAGCCTCCCAACCAATAGAAGTTACGCTGTTGGGTATGTCCACTGATATCAAGGGGCAACTATAAAAAGCATTATTTCCAATAGAAGTCACGCTATTTGGTATATCCACTGATGTCAAGTTGCAATAAGAAAAAGTATTATCTTCGATAGAGGTCACGCTGTTTGGTATATTCACTGATGCCAGTTCTACACACAAATAAAATGCCTTGTTTCCAATATAAGTCACGCTGTTAGGTATTTCCACAGATGTCAAATAGGGGCACATGGCAAAAGCACTATCACCAATGGCAGTAACGCTATTCCCGATAGTTACGGATTTCAAAGTGGTAAACAAAAAAGCAGAATTACCAATAGAAATCACGCTGTTAGGTATGTCCACAGATGTCAAAAACAAGCTCATGTAAAAAGCAGACTCACCAATGGCAGTCACGCTGTAAATTGTGTCATTATGTGTTACTGATGACGGAATAACAACAACTGAGTCAGGATATGAAACATCACCACTCGTCACTTCCACCTCACCATCGTTGATAATGTTGTAATAAAGCCCATCAACTTCAAAATCATAGGCAAATGCCGACAAACAAATTGCCAAACTGAGAATAAGAGAAAAAAGTTTCTTCATAAAATTAAAAAGATTATTCTTGCGGGAAAACCTGGTTTCTAAGTTCTCCCTATTTGGATATAAAAAAGCGTGAAACCATTATCTATGCCAGCATAGATTAACGCCGAATAATTAACATAACTCAAGTTTCGCAAGTATTAGCCCTGAAAGGGCGGCACATACCAGCGCAGGGCGTGAGCCCTGTGTATGAGGTTGTTATCCCGTTTAAGTCCTGTAAGGACGACACATTTATTTTCACCGTACATGCCATCTAAATGTGTCG
>JAZRYS010000098.1:0-19772 GCA_045600865.1 Candidatus Aphodosoma sp. | reverse complement strand
TCAGTGTCGTCACGGACAAACAACTCGAAGTAGATTGAATGGTTAAATAAAAAAGTCACGGGAAATCCCGTGACTTTTTTGTCAGTATATGTCACCCCTGATATCAGAATCTGAAGTCGCGTTCGCCTTCAGTTATCTTCTTGAGATTTTCTATCGCCCGCTTTCGGATGGCAGGATTTGGAACTGTCTCTATCTCACGGTCGATGAGTGCGTAGATCTTCTTCTTGACCTCCGGCGTTGCATAATCCTCGGCATACTCCTTAAGTGTCATGAGTGCGTTAGGATGACAGCAGTTGGCAATCTGTCCACGCTTTACGAGCGACATGAAACGGTCGCCTGTACGTCCCTCGCGATAGCAGGCCGTACAGAATGATGGTATATAGCCTAAATCGAGCAGCCAGTCGATGATCTCGTTGAGCGAACGGCGGTCGGAGACATCAAACTGTGAAGTCTCGTCGTGACGTTCCTCGGTTGTATAGCCACCTACGGATGTACGTGAACCGCCACTTATCTGGCTTACGCCAAGCTCAAGAACCTTTGCACGCACCTTTGCACTCTCGCGCGTCGAGATAATCATTCCTGTATAAGGGACGGCAATACGGAGAACTGCAACAATCTTCATGAAAATCTCGTCTGAGATAGTATTGTCGAAGTCCTTGGTATCTATGTCGTCGGCTGGACAGAGACGCGGAACAGAGATAGTGTGAGGGCCACAGTTGAACTTTGCCTCAAGGTGCTCTGCGTGCATCAGAAGGCCTGCGAAATCATATTTATAACGCTCAAGGCCAAACAGTACACCTATACCCACATCGTCGATACCTCCTTCCATTGCACGGTCCATAGCCTCAGTATGATAAGCGTAATTGCTCTTAGGCCCTGTTGGGTGCAGTTTTTCGTAATCCTGCTTGTGATAGGTCTCCTGGAAGAGGATATATGTGCCAATGCCTGCCTCTTTCAGTTTGCGGTAATTTTCGACAGTTGTAGCGGCAATGTTGACGTTTACACGACGTATTGCGCCATTCTTATGCTTGATGGAATATATTGTCTTGATACACTCAAGAATATACTCTATAGGGTTCATGGTTGGGTGCTCGCCAGCCTCGAGAGCAAGACGCTTGTGACCCATATCCTGAAGGGCTGTAACCTCCTTGACAATCTCCTCCTGCGTAAGTTTCTTGCGTGGTATGGAGTGATTCTTGCCATGATAAGGGCAATAGACACAACCGTTGATGCAATAGTTAGAGAGATAAAGAGGAGCAAACATCACGATGCGATTGCCATAGAAACGCTGTTTGATGCGCTTTGCAGCAGCAAACATGAGTTCGACAAGTTCTTTATCTTCACAACAGAGCAACAAAAGAGCCTCGCGGTGAGAGAGACCCTTGCAATCCTCTGCACGTTCAATAAGGCTGCGAATCAATTCACGATTTTCACGATTCGCCTCAGCCCACTCGATAGAATCGAGTATTTCCTGATGGTCGATGAACTCCTCGGCCTTAGATGAAAGTTTGTTATACATTATATTAGAGAATTATTTCCATTTTATACAGTCGGTCACCACGGCGGATAAGGTCGCATTTCATGCTGAAATAGGTGCCTTTGCGTACACGTTCAATCCTCTTGTCCTCAACACGCATATCCTCAATCACACCTTCGATAGCACCTGTAGTCTCGCCTGTTATCAAGTATTCATCGCCTGTGGCAATATCCTGCGACTCTACCAGTATCTCGGCAACTCCGAGCTTCTTGAAATAGTTGGTGCATTTGCCGACATAGACTTTCTTGCGTGTGGCCATTGAGCCATATTTGGAACTCCATTCGCCAAGACGCTGGCCGAGGTAATAGCCATTCCAGAAACCACGGTTGAACACCCTTGACAGACGCTCGTCCCATCCTGCAACCATCTCCTCTGAGTAGCTGCCGTCGCAAATAGCCCTCAATGACTCGTCGTAGCATTCAACGACTGTCTTGACATACTCAGGACCACGTGCACGTCCTTCTATCTTGAAGACACGTACACCTGAATCAACCATCTTGTTGAGGAAATGTATGGTCTTGAGGTCCTTAGGACTCATTATGTATTTATTATCGACCTTTAGGTCTATGTCGCTTTCGTAGTCCTTGACGTAATATGCACGGCGGCAAACCTGCATACATGCCCCACGATTGGCACTCTGGTTCATCTCGTGCAACGAAAGATAGCATTTACCGGAAACTGCCATGCAAAGTGCACCATGACAGAACATCTCTATCCTGACAGGTTCGCCCTTGCGGCCTCTGATATCCTGTTCCTCTATCTTTCGGTAAATATCAGCCACCTGCTCCATGTTCAGTTCCCTTGCAAGCACCACAACATCGGCATACTGGGCATAGAACTTCAGTGACTCGGCATTCGAGATGTTCAACTGTACGCTCAGATGCACCTCAACACCTTTATGGACAGCATATTGCATGACAGCAATGTCGCAAGCTATAATTGCAGACACTCCTGCCTCGGCAGCATTGTCAACTATCTCGTGCATAAGGTCAAGGTCATCCTCGTAGATGATTGTATTGACGGTGAGATATGTCTTGACATTCGCCTCGCGACATATAGCAACAATCCTGTGCAAGTCCTCGGTGGTGAAATTGGCTGAGGAGTGTGAACGCATGTTCAGTTTCTCTATGCCAAAATAGACAGCATTTGCACCGGCATTTATTGCAGCATGAAGGCTCTCCCAACACCCCACAGGAGCCATTATCTCAAGTTCACTTCTTTTCATTCGGCATTCGGAATGTCACCCACAAGTCAATGCAGGCGGAGATTAATATAAAAGCTATACATGCGGCCTTGCCAGTAAACATGAAATATGCAGCAGCAACGAGCATGACAGAACTGAGTGCCAGAAGATTATTGAGTCTCTTGACACGGAAGTTGCCATCCTTTGACAATGTCATTACCCGTCCTACGACATTAAGAACCACACCGGCAATCATAACCCAGCGGACAACCATCATGAGACGCAGCCGCCAACCTATAAGAAAGCCTGTCCCGAAAAACACAAATGCCACTGTTGCAATGAGCACTGTCACAGCACCAGCAGCATATAGCCAAAATCCAAGATTTCTGTTCATTCAAACATTTGCTTCAGCCTCTCGTAGAAACTGCGTTTAGAGGATATTGAAGGCTGGACGTTTTTAGACTCAGCCAGTTTTTCAAATAATTTCCGTTCGTCGGAAGAAAGGTTCTCTGGGATATAGACACCAATGTTTACAAGCAGGTCGCCCATGCCATAACCATTGACGTCAGGAAGGCCCTTGCCCCTCAACCGGAGCATTTTGCCAGGCTGAGTTCCCTTTTCTATCTTTACTTTCACCTTTCCATCAACTGTAGGTATCTCTACCGCACCGCCAAGAACAGCCGTTGGAAGATCGAGTAACAAGTTATAGATAAGGTCATTGCCGTTACGCATGAGGTCTGCCTGCTCCTCCTCTTCAATCAACACATAAAGGTCGCCAGGTATTCCGTTGCGCACAGCATTACCCTTGCCACGTACTGTAAGTTGCATTCCAGCCTGGACACCTGCAGGTATCTTGACAGATATGACCTCCTCTTTGCGCTCAACGCCTGTGCCACTGCAAAATGGACATTTGTCGCGGATAATCTGACCAGTGCCGCCACAACGAGAGCATGGCTGCTGGGTCTGCATCATTCCAAGGATTGAACGCTGTTGACGAATGACATAACCACGACCACCACAATCAGGACAGGTCTGTACAGCATTAGGGTCTTTTGCACCTGTGCCGTTGCAATGTTCGCAAAGCACGTCATGGCGCACTTTCAGTTTCTTTTCGCAGCCATTGGCAACCTCTTGCAACGTCAGTTTCACCCTTATGCGGAGGTTTGAGCCTACAGTCTGGCGAGAACCTCCTCCACCACCGCCAAAGAAAGAACTGAATGGGCTGCCGCCACCACCGAAATGTCCGCCAAAGACATCGCCGAACATCGAGAAGATATCATCCATGTTCATGGAGAATCCTCCACCACCTGCAGCACCTTCGAAGGCGGCATGACCAAACTGGTCGTAACGCGCACGTTTGTTCTCGTCGCTGAGAACTTCGTAAGCCTCGGCTGCTTCCTTGAACTTCTCCTCAGCCTCCTTGTCGCCAGGATTCTTGTCTGGGTGATATTGGATGGCTTTCTTGCGGTAAGCCTTCTTTATCTCGTCTGCTGAAGCGCCTTTCTGAACACCAAGCACTTCGTAGTAATCACGCTTTGCCATAACACTCAATTATCAGTTTCCAACAACAACCTGGGCATGACGGATAACCTTTTCGTTCATCTTGTAGCCCTTCTTGACACAATCTACAATCTTGTCCTTGAGTTCTGGCGTAGGTGCAGGGATTGTAGTGATGGCGTCATGAACGTCTGTATCAAGAGCCA
This sequence comes from Candidatus Aphodosoma sp., assembly GCA_045600865.1. Classification (GTDB taxonomy): domain Bacteria; phylum Bacteroidota; class Bacteroidia; order Bacteroidales; family Paludibacteraceae; genus Aphodosoma. The sequence goes on along the minus strand of JAZRYS010000098.1, from coordinate 15,349 downwards.
AGCCTTCGGTCTCTATCAGCGTAACGCCATTGTTTTTCAGCAGCCCCATCACTTGATTGTAAATCAGTTCAACACCTTCGCGGACAGCAGCAACGTCTTCTGCTTTCTCCATGCTCTGCAAGGCACGCTCAAAGTTATCCACTACAGGCAATAGATCAACGACAATCCTTTCAGAGGCATTCTTGATGAGGTCTGCCTTTTCCTTGATGTTGCGTTTGCGGTAGTTGTCAAAATCAGCCATCAGACGGAGGTGGGCATCGTTGAGTTCCTTAAACCTCTCTTCCCAATTCTCGGCCTGTGATTCTTCATTCTTAGATTCTTCGGCTGGCTGCTGAGTCTGTTCCTCAACAGGCTGCTCTGCAGCCTGTTCAACTGGCTTCTGTTCTGCAGTCTCTACAACCTTTTTCTCTTTCTTCTTCATATCATTTTATAGTTTTCATCCAATCCAGGAAGTCGCCTGCGTCCTCGTTGAAGACGTAAGCATGGGTCAGTGGCTTCAAGTCTTTGCCTATGATGACATAGAATGGCTGTGCATTGGCACCATAAACGTGACGCTGGATGTATGAATTCTTCTCGCCTATTGTAGTAAGCACAATTTTGTTGCCATCTTCTTCCACCTCAATAGGTTGAGCCAGTGGTGTACGGTCGTCAACGTAAAGGCTCACGAGAATGAAATCGTTTTTCAGTTGGTCAGCCACACGTGGGTCTGTCCATACTGCAGCCTCCATCTTGCGGCAGTTCACACAACCGAAACCTGAGAAGTCAACCATGAGTGGCTTGCCTGTCTGACGCGCCAGTGCTATTCCCTCATCGTAATCCATTGTGTTAGGATGTACCTCACCGTCATAGAGTACGAAATCCTGAGTTTTGGTTGGAGGCAAGAATGCCGAGGCAGACTTCAGCGGTGCTCCCCACAAACCAGGGACGAGATATACCGCGTATGCCAGTGAGATGAGGGCAAGCATCATTCGTGTAACCGAGATACGCTCTGGTTTATCGTCGTGTGGCAAGACAATCCAGCCGAGCAGGTAGATACCCATGAAAGCAAATATCAATACCCAAAGGGCAACGAATGTCTCACGGTCGAGCAGGTGCCATCCGTAAGCAAGGTCGGCTACTGACAGGAACTTGAGCGAGAATGCCAACTCAAGGAAACCGAGGACAACCTTCACTGAGTTCAGCCAGCCGCCAGACTTTGGCAAAGACTTCAGCATCGTTGGGAACATTGCAAAGAGCGAGAATGGCAAAGCCAGTGCTATTGCAAATCCGAGCATTCCTACTGCTGGAGAGAGCCATGACCCCTGAGCAGTCTCAACAAGAAGCGTGCCAATGATAGGGCCTGTGCAAGAGAAAGAGACAAGTGCAAGAGTGAATGCCATCAGCAATATAGAGAGAAAACCCGTTGTTGCATCTGCCTTTTCGTCCATCTTTGTTGACCATGAAGCAGGCAGTTTTATCTCGAACATTCCAAAGAATGAGAGTGCAAATACAACCAGCAATGCGAAGAAGAAGAGGTTGAAACCTGCGTTGGTCGAAAGGGCATTGAGTGTTGACGCACCAAAGATGGCTGTCACCACCAAACCTAATGTCACATAGATGATTATGATTGACAAACCATAGAGTGTGGCATCACGGCGAGCCTTGTGCTTATCCTTATTGCGTTTCAAGAAGAACGATACTGTCATTGGTATCAAAGGCCATACACATGGAGTGACAAGTGCGATGAGACCACCGAGGAATCCCATGATGAAAATATACCAGAGAGAGCCGTTAGTGTCGCCACCTGCCTGACCGTATTCTTTGAGTTCATCGACCACTGGCTGATAAATGTCAGCATCTGCCACAATTGCAGCCACTGTGGTTTCGGTTGCTGCCAAAGTGTCTGTTTCAGCAGGACCTTCCGCAACTTCAGCCACAGGCTCTTCAATCTTCTCGGCACCGGCAAAACCTTCGCCCTTGAAAGTGAACTTGTGTGGGTCACCTTGTATGCAGGCACCATCATTACATGCCATGTATCTGACATCACCGCTTATCTCCCAAGGCTCCTTGCCTATTTCGAACTTCTGTTTGAAAACAGCTGAGCTGACATACCAAGAGAGTTCCATTTCGAAGGTCTCGTCGTACTGATTTATCAGTTTGGATGACGACTTGACATCACCATTCAGCTTTGCACCCTTTGCATTGATGGTGAAAACAGTAGGCTGAGGGCCACCGTCGCCTATCTTCATTCCATACAAGTGCCACCCTGCATCTATCTTGGCAGTGAAAACAATTTCTTGATGTGTGTCATCTATCTTATTCACTTTAGATGACCACTTTACAGGCTCCAGCATCTGAGCCGAGCAGAGCAATGACACCATTATTGCTACTGCTAAAAGGATGCTTTTTCTCATATCTTTATAGTGTTTTGTTGCATAAATAAATTAGCGTGCAAAGTTACACAAAATTTTTAATACCGAAAAATTTTTCCACGTAAAAAATTTTCACTACCTTTGCAGCCGAAAAAATAGATGAAAAAGTATGTTTATCGAAGATGATGACAATCGTTCGGCAGACGAGATTATGAGGGATGCCGAGTTTCCTGAAGATTACGATGCGTTCAAAGACGAAGAACTCGAAATGATACCATAACGTCCTATGAGTCTGGCTTTTGGTATAAAAGATTTAGTAGATATCTTTTTGGTGGCATTGATGCTTTATGGCTTCTACCACCTGATGAAAAAGAGTGGTGCAGGCAAGATTTTTACTGGCATCATATCGTTCGTCGTAGTATGGTTTCTGGTAACAAATGTATTCCAGCTTCCGCTGACAGGTGCTATCTTCAATCAATTTGTCAGCGTTGGCGTCATTGCAATAGTGGTACTTTTCCAAAGCGAAATACGCCATTTCCTGCAGCAGATTGGCGCTCACAAATGGTGGATTTCACTCAAGAACATAGCCGACATGTTCCAGTCGAAAGATGACGTTGAACGCGAAGCATCAATCCAGACCATGCAGCTCGTCACTGCCTGCCGTCACCTTTCGCAAGGCAAGGTCGGCGCACTTATTGCCATCGAACGGCATGATTCCATACAACAATATATTGAAACTGGCGATGTCTTCAATGCCGATATCAATACACGTCTTGTTGAGAACATATTCTTCAAGAACTCTCCCCTTCACGATGGCGCAATGATGATTCGCAATCACCATATTGTTGCGGCAGGAGCAATTCTGCCTGTATCAAACAACCAAGAGATACCCCGTCACCTTGGTCTTCGCCACCGTGCGGCAATGGGTCTTTCGGAGAAATGCGACGCAATAGTAATTATCGTCTCTGAGGAGACTGGCAACATTTCTGTCGCATTCAATGCTGAATATAAACTCAATCTCTCGCCTGAAGAACTACAGAGATTCTTGACTGACAACGTAATCTGACGTTATAATTATTAATTATCAATAATATAGATGGATAAGTTTAACAAAGCTCCTTTTGCAGTAACTATCTGCGACAAAGATGGCAACATCATTGACATGAACGACCGCTCACGCCAGACGTACGCTTCGTATGGCGATATCATTGGCAAGTCTCTCTTCGAGTGCCATCCTCCAAGAGCAACAGAAATCCTCCACGGGCTCTTGGCAAACCATAACGTCAACGCCTATACTATCGAGAAAGAAGGCATTCACAAACTCATCTACCAATCCCCTTGGTATGAGGCAGATGGCTCCTTCGGCGGATATATCGAACTCTCCCTTCCTATCCCTGCCGACATGCCACACTACGTCCGCCAGCCAAAGAAATAAACACACCGCTAAGCCACCGTACCCCGCAGTTCCGCTGCGGGCAAAAAGGCCACTGTGCCCGAAAGTTCCGCTTAGCCACCGTGCCCCGCAGTTCCGCTGCGGGTAAAAAGGCCACCGTGCCCGAAAGTTCCGCTTTCGGGTTTACCTGCTCCCCGAATACTTAGTCGGATATTCCCCGCAAATCATTTCAAACCGCAATGTCTTGTCGGTCATATAGCCCGTCAGGTTGGTAATCTTATACTTCTCGAACGGGCCACCCATAGCGTATGGTATGATTTCATTTCCCGAAATCATACCTTCTTCGTCTATTGTCACCCCCTGAATCAACATATCAATCTCCACCGGCATGGCTGTCGCAAATTTCACACGATAGAGTTTTATCGTATATGTCTTTGCATTTTCCTCTTTTGTCACCGACACCTCAACATTCTCCTTTACAAAATGCCCGTCATCATTATCCACTTCTACTGTCCCGAAGTAGCTGCCTTTTTTCTCTCCTTCAGGTTCGGGTGCTTTGTAATGGCATGACGTCATAACTGCCAGCATCATCAATATGAAAGTCGCTTTCCTCATATATTGAATGTTATTTTTGCTCCGTAGGTGCGAGGCTTGCCTGACTGCAGGAAACCGTTGCCGCAAGATACGAAATAGAACACGTCATATTCTGTTCCTGTAAGGTTTTTGCCCCACAACTCGAAGTCGAAGTATTTAGTCTCCAACGAGACATTTGCATTAAGAAGAGCATAAAATGGCTGTCTCCTGCTGTTTTCTTCATCCCAGCATATGTCACCGTATGCATTTGTATTGGCATTCAGATAAAGGTATCTGAAAAACGTATGCCCTAAGTTTATCCTATACCCCACTCCGACATTCAGTGTCGAATATGGTACAAAAGGCACTCTCTTGCCTGCAAAATCTGCCTTTCCATCGTTGTATTTCACGAATCTTGCATCTGTCAATCCATAACTTGCCGTAATGTCTAATCCATTCCATCTGGCGGTCAGTGCAGCCTCCAGTCCTATGCTGCGGCTCTCTCCTGCATTGGTCATATAACGTCCTGTTCCTTTCTCAGGAAACACAGTCAATTGCTGGTTGAATATCTCTATAAGAAACAGCGAGAGGCCACCGTCCAAACGCCAGTCATCGACAGTCTTGCCAATCTTTGCGCCTACCTCGGCATTCAGACACCGCTCAGGCTTGTAGGTTATCACATCCTTGACCTCATATTCTGCTGCATCACTGAAATATACACCAAGGTCGCCCATGAGGTCTGTCATCATCTTGCTTTTCAATATGTCGCTGAACAATTGCGTATTAAATCCGCCTCCTTTGTAACCTTCAGAAAATGTTGCGTAAGCACTCCATCCATCACCGTTGTAAGACACTGATACTTTCGGTAACACCTCAAAATAGTCTAATCTCTCCGTACCACTGAGCGTTGATTTCAGGGCTTTGTAATCACTCATGGTTTCTGTAAACAGATAATGAATTAGGGCATCTGACTGATAGTCTATTCTGTTGTGCTCATAATCGAAGCGCACGCCCAGTTCGAATTGCCAATTGCCTGTCTTGAGAAAAGATGTATGGAACAACGCTATGCCTGCATTCTGGATGGTGAATTCATCTGCAATTGTAAAGTGATCTTCCTGAAACCTAATTTCTCCCTCTGGGAAAGTGCTCTGTATTCCAGAATTTGCATTTTTCAGTATAAGTTCGTCAATACCATCTTTCTGAAAATGAACAGGTGCAGACAACTTGTTGTTCTTATACGAAAGTGACGCACCTGTCACCCAGTTCCAAATTCCCATTGGCTTATCTGGCTTGAAAAGCAGTTCTTGGCTGACATAGTTCTCCAGTTGCTTCTGGCTCATGTTGAAATATGAAAGTGGCAGGAAATCTTGATCCATGTTCATCTGGTCTTTCAACAATTGGTATGATGTAGAACCGCTGAAATCATATTCACCTAAATTCACCTGATAGTTCAATCCCTCCACCAACGAATGCCTGTAGTAACCACAGGGGTCATTATGATTCACCCCCTCTCCAGGCAAATGATAGGGGAAACCTCCCTGCTTGACGTAACTATAATTCGTGGTGTTTGTTATCTTGATGCTGTCAGTCTTGTAATCCACCCTTAATCTTGCTGCTAACTGGTCGATGAAATCACACTTTTTTCCATCATACTGATTTGTGAAGAAACCATCTGAATGCCTTCCCATAACAGCAGCAGACAAACCCACATCTTTCCACTTCTTATAGTGAGCAAAACGAGCTCTCAGCGTATTGGCATTGCCATAGCCTACCATAATGCGGGTTCCTTCAAAAATCCACGGATTCATCGTTTCCAAAGAGATAAGTCCGCCTATGGTATTCTTTCCATAAAGTGTTCCTTGTGGTCCTCGAAACACTTCAACTTTTCCTATTTCGTCAAGATCAAAATCGAAGGCGTTCTTATTGGCAATTCCCACACCATCTACATATATACCCATCACAGGGTTGTCTATCCTTGCGCCAAGACCACGAATATATATAGACGATGTCATCTTTGCACCATAATCTGGAATATACAGGTTAGGCACAATGCCCGAAAGGTCTTTCACTTCATTTCTCCCCTCTTTTTCGATTCTCTCCAGGAAAACTTTTGACACCTGTCCTGCACCGTTTTTCTCGACCATCTGCACACGCACACCAGTAACTACGACCTCGTCCAAGAGAGTAGTATCGCTATATTCCTTAGAACAACTAGAATATCTAGATTCTCTTGAAGCACTAGAATAACTAGAACCGACAAGCAACATCAATATCAATATCAGATGTTTCATTTATTCATCTCTTTCCAAAGTTGAAGCACGAAATTGCGAGCTGCATCATGTTCATTTGGTATGATGCCATCGAGTATGGCATCTTTTACAGCATTTTTCAATACTCCCACAGTATGGCATGGCTCAAGGTTGAACATTTCCATAATCTCGACACCATCAACAGGCGGCTGGAAATTGCGTATTCTGTCTTTTTCCTCCACTTCAACGAGTTTTTGGCGCACAATTTGGTAGTTTTCCATGAACATTTCAACCTTCACCCGATTGCTTGAAGTTATGTCGCTTTCGCAAAGAATCATCAGTTTGTCTATATCGTCTCCCGCATCAAAAAGCAACCTTCTTATTGCAGAGTCAGTCACGCCTTCCTCGCATAATGTCATTGGGCGCATGTGCATCTCTACCATCTTCTGAACAAAAGCCATCTCCTCACCCATTGGCAGGTGCAACCTACGGAATAATCCTTTCACCATCTTCATGCCGATGAAATCATGGTTTTTGAATGTCCATCCATGCTGGTCATCCCATACTTTCACCTTTGGCTTGCCGATGTCATGCAGCAAAGCTGCCCAACGCAGCCACAGATCATCGCTTTTTGCAACCACACCATCCAGCACTTTCAAAGTATGTTCAAAAACGTCCTTATGCCCCACCTCACCGTGTTTTTCTACCCCACGCAAGGCTGCCACCTCTGGCAGCACTTTGTCCAAGAGTCCACTATCACTCATCAGTCTGAGTCCGCGTGAAGGGCAATCAGACTTCATCATCTTGTTAAACTCTTCTGTGACCCTCTCGCCCGAGATAATCTCCATGCGGTCAATATTCTGTTGGATTGCCTCGAAAGTCTCATCAACGATATCAAACCCCAACTTGGTAGCAAACCTTACAGCACGCATCATTCTCAGAGGGTCATCACTGAAAGTTATGTCAGGGTCCAAAGGCGTTCTTATCAGTTTTCGTTCCAAATCGCCCATTCCATCGAAAGGGTCAACCAATTCGCCATATCTTTCGCTGTTCAGGCATATCGCCATTGCATTTACAGTAAAATCGCGTCTTTTCTGATCATCGTCCAGTGTCCCGTCTTCTACAATTGGCTTTCTGCTCTCACGGTGGTAACTCTCCTTTCTTGCACCCACAAATTCCAGTTCAAGCCGGCCTTTCTTAACTTGCGCAGTACCGAAATTCTTATATACTGCAAGTGAACACTTGTTGTCAAACCTTTGTGCCACCCCTTTTGCCATTTCTATACCACTTCCCACCACGACAACGTCAATATCCTCGCTTCTTCTTCCGAGCAGCAAGTCTCTCACCCAGCCACCGACCACATAGCATTCATAGCCCAATTCATCGGCTACCTGGCCAAGCAGCGAGAACACCTTGTCTTTATCCAGTTCCTTCCGCAGATTCATTTCTCTGATGTCAGTTTCAATTGTACGACATTCTCCACATGGTGAGTATGAGGGAACATGTCAACAGGCTGTACTGCCGTTATTGTATATTTCTCGCAAAGCATCGCAAGGTCACGTGCCTGAGTGGCTGGATTGCAGCTCACATAGACTATTCTGCGTGGTTCAGCCTCCATTATCACCTTTACTACATCCTCGTGCATACCAGCTCTCGGAGGGTCGGTTATTATCACGTCCGGACGACCATGTTCTTTTACGAAATCACTGGTCAGAATGTCCTTCATGTCACCGGCATAGAACAACGTGTTTTTTATCCCATTTATTTCAGAGTTCACCCTTGCGTCTTCTATTGCCTCTGGCACATACTCAATTCCCACAACCTGCTTGCACTGTCTGGACACAAAATTGGCAATTGTCCCTGTGCCTGTATAGAGGTCATAGACCATCTCATCACCTTTCAGTTCTGCAAAGCTGCGTGCCACCTTATACAACTCGTATGCCTGCTCTGAGTTTGTCTGATAAAACGACTTTGGTCCTATCTTGAATTTCAGGCCTTCCATCTCCTCGTAGATGCAGTCAGAACCATGATAAGTTATTATTTCCTGGTCAGTTATGGTGTCGTTGCGTTTCTCGTTTATCACATAGAGCAGTGACGTAATCTGAGGGAATTTCTCTTTCAGGTGATCAAGCAAAGCCTCGCGTATTGACTTGTCCTCACGGCAGAACACTACCACCACCATAAGTTCGCCTGTCGAAGTAGTACGGATCATCAAGGTTCTCAGAAATCCCACCTGCTGCTTCAAATCAAAAAACTCAAGGCCCTTCGCCTTGGCATAACTTCTTATCTCATTGCGAACCTGGTTTGATATATCAACCTGCAAGTGACAGCAATTTATGTCGAGCACCTTGTCGAACATACCTGGTATATGAAAGCCCACACCCATCAGTTGTTCAGCCGTAAGAGTCTCTCGTTCAACGCCGAAAGGTATCCATCTCTTGTTCGAGAATGTATATTCAAGTTTATTTCTGTATTCGTAAATCTTTTTAGAGCCAAGAATAGGCGACAACTCAGGCAGAGTCAGATGGCCTAACCTCACAAGGTTGTCAACAACCTGTTGCTGCTTTGCCTTTATCTGCTCCTCGTATGGCAGGATCTGCCATTTGCAACCTCCACAGACACCATAATGTTCACACTTAGCCTCGCAACGAGTCTCGCTCAACTCTTTATACTTCACAACACGCCCTTCCATGTACGATTTTTTCTTCTTGGTCAGCTGAATATCCACCAAATCTCCCGGAACAGCATACTGCGTGAACAGCACCACACCATCCACCCTTGCCAAAGCTTGACCTTCAGCTGCTATGGCTTCAATTCTAACATCCTCTAATATAGGCAGTTTCTTCATAATATTTCAAAGAAAAAAATTTTGTGCAAAGGTACGAATAAATTCCGAAATAATTTGTACCTTTGCACCGAAAATTCAAATATTATACTTTTTATGGGTTTATTCACACGTACAACGGCAGATGGCCGCGAACTTGGCTCTTACGAATCAAGACTTCTTGACAGGGCAGAAGTCCCTACCGGTGTCAACGAAATCAGTGCTTCCCGTTTCAACCTGATCATGGGAGCAACTGTGGCATACGGTCTTATCATGAATGTAATAATGGTTCTTTTCCTGACTCCGCATGTCTATAGTTTCTTTCTTCAGTCACCAAAGATGATTTACGTCTTCCTCATAGGCTATTTCGTCTGTGCCATAGCAGGTGCTGTAATTGCAAACAAGAGCGACAACCCGCTCATCTCTTTTATCGGATATAACCTGATAGTGCTTCCCGTAGGCATTCTTCTCTGTCTTGTCATTCCTGGCTACCCCATTGCAATTGTAGCTAAGGCGATGGCTCTCACGGCCTTTGTCACCCTTTTCATGATGGGTCTTGGCACGGCATTCCCTAACCTCTTCCTCTCGATGGGACGTACTCTCGGCATTTCGCTCATTATCACCCTTATAGTAGAGGTTCTTTCCGTACTGATATTCGGTTACAGCGGTACGTTCTTCGACATAATCTTCGTCTTGATTTTCTCGCTTTACATAGCATACGACATTGCACGCTCACAGGCATACGCACGTACTGTTGACAATGCCGTTGACAGTGCAGTGGATATCTACCTCGACATAATCAACTTATTCCTCCGCATCCTCGCTATCCTCAGCAAGAAAAACTGATTATAATCTATTTCCGGCATGAAGGAGTTGATACAGAAGTTGCGAAACCTGATGGACATGCATAATTACATGGACACAGCCAGTGCAATTGCAAATGTCAAGGCAAATCTTGCCTTCAAGGGGCCAAACACCCTTATCCTCTTTTGTGCCATTGTCATAGCCTCATTAGGTCTGAATGTCAACTCGATAGCAGTTATAATAGGAGCCATGCTCATCTCTCCACTGATGACTCCTATCGTCGGTGTAGGTATGGGTATAGGAACCAAAGACACCACATTGATTCGACTTTCGCTCAAGCATTTAGGCATAATGGTTGGAATATCGCTGTTGGCCTCTACCCTGTTTTTTGTCATCTCGCCTCTCGACCTTGAACACCCTACAGAACTGATGGCCCGTACAAACCCGACAATATATGACGTGCTGATTGCACTCTTCGGTGGTTTTGCCGGTGTAATAGAACTCTCACGCAAAGAGAAAGGAACTGTCATGTCGGGAGTTGCCATCGCAACAGCCCTCATGCCTCCTCTGTGCACGGTAGGTTACGGAATAGCAGCATGGAAAATGCAATATGCCATCGGAGCTTTGTATCTTTTCTTCATCAACAGCGTATTCATCGCTCTCGCCACTTTGTTAGGCACAAAGTTCTTAGGCTATCCAATGTCAACAAACGCAGAAATCACTGAGAATCGCAAGAGCAAGGCCCTACTTATTGTAATGCTGGTTATAATCATCATTCCAAGCACTTTCTCTGGCTATAAGGTCATACAAGACAACACCTTCTCCCGACATGCCAACGATTTTGCCGAAAACTGCAAAAACATCGGCAGCAGTTACATCTACGACTATGAACTTCATACCGAGAGCTCACCCGCCCAGATTGAACTCTTCATTGCTGGTGACAAACTGACAGAGGCTGATTACGAAAAGATCTATAGAGAAGCAGAAAAGCACGAACTGAACCGCGAACAGATAATATTCACACAGGACGCAATCTTTGGCAGCGACATAGCCAAGGACATGAAAATCCTTGAGGAAATCATTATGTCCAACGAGAAAAAGACAGAGTTCCTGATGAAAGAACATCAGGAACTGAAGGCCATGATAGACAGTCTGGCGACCGAGTCAGAAAATCAAGGAAACTGATATTTTTGCTATAAAAAACAAAAAAGAAACAATAATATGAAAAAAAACATTGTTTATGCATTGATCCTGACCATGGGAATCAATATGTCTGTCCAAACAGCAAATGCCCAGACATCAAAAGAGAAAGAAGACAAAGCCAATCAAATCACAGTCAAGTATGACGACGGCAAGTACGTTGGCGGAATATCTTTCGACATGAAGCAAGGTTATGGCGTGTACACATGGAAAAACGGCAATCGCTACGAAGGCGAATGGCAAAGCGACATGATCAATGGTCATGGCAAATACACATGGAAAAACGGCGACTGCTACGAAGGTGGTTTTGTCAACGGACTGAAATCCGGTCAAGGCACGATGACATGGGCTAACGGAGACAAATACGTAGGCACATGGCAGAACGATGAACGCAACGGCCACGGCATATACACATATCACAACGGCCAACACTATGATGGAGACTACGTCAGCGGCAAGAAGCATGGATATGGAGTCTTCACATGGGAAAATGGGGACAAATATGAAGGAAACTGGCAAAACGATGCACAGACTGGCCACGGCATCTCCACATTCGCCAATGGTGACCGCTATGATGGCAATTACGACAACGGCAAGAAACAAGGCGAAGGCATTTTCACTTGGTCAACAGGCGATAAATATGATGGTGAATGGCAAAATGACGAACAGACTGGTGACGGTATCTTCACATGGGAAAACGGCAACCGCTTCGTAGGTCATTTCGTAAAGGGCATGAAACATGGCCATGGCGTCATTACCTGGACTAACGGCAACAAATATGATGGCAACTGGGAATACGACGAGCGAGTGGGCAAAGGCATCTATACCTGGGCCAATGGAGACAAGTTCGAGGGCACCTTTGTCGGTGGCAAAGAGACTGGCCGCGGTGTGAAGACTTTCGCAAATGGCGATAAATTCGATGGCAACTGGGAAAATGGCGTGGCAAAAGGTCTTGGTATCTTCGTATATGCCAACGGAGACCGCTATGAGGGTAATTTCGACAACGGCAAGGAAAATGGCCACGGCGTGAAGACTTTCGCAACAGGAGACAAATACAACGGCAACTGGGTTAACGGCAAACGAGATGGCAAAGGCACGTATTTCTGGGCTAACGGTGACCGCTACGACGGCTATTTCAAAAACGGCAAGAAACACGGCAAGGGTCTGATGACATGGTCTAACGGCGAACAATACGAAGGAGACTGGAACAACAATTTACGTACAGGGCACGGAGTATATGTCTGGCCTAACGGTGACGAGTTCGAAGGCGAATGGCTAAACGGAATGAAACACGGCCGAGGAATCTACTATTACGCTGACGGCACTCAGAAAGAAGGGATCTGGCAAAATGATGTCTGCGTTGAAGAGAAATAAGTGACCTATTCGATCAACATAACGATGGCTCTCTGACAATCAGAGAGCCATCGTTATTTCAAGTTCTAAGATTCATCCACCTGTCTTTCCTGCAATAACACCTCTGCGAGTGGTCGCGCGACTACGACATGACAAAATCTTTTTGCATAAAATTTTTCTCTTTATGCGAATAAATCGTCAAGCCCGACCTCGGACTGGATATCATTCCAGTACTCGTTTCTGACGACACCAAAAGGGGATATCAGTGTCAGGTGTATTGATTTTCTGGTCTTTGTCGCTTCGCGCAGCAGCATGACGTGTCGTAGCATCCGTTCGTTCTCTTCTTTGCTGATGCGGTATTCCTCTTTAGCGTATTTTATCTCGCAGATATTTATCGTGTTGTCGTTCCTGTCAATCAGCAGATCAATCTGTGCGCCTTCCATACTGTCGTCTCCTTTTTGCGACCATGAATGTGCAGATGTTGCGATACCGTTGATTCCCAACGCTTTCGTGACCTGTGGAAGGTGCCACAACACAAGCCTTTCGAATGCGAGTCCGCTCCACGTATGGTATAGCGATGTGCCGCGCGAATGCGACCAGAAGCGAACGTCATGCCGTACGTTCGTTTTTATGAACTGGTTGTGGAAGAGTGTCAGGTTATCCATCAGCTGATATACGGCATTGCGTTCTTTCTTGCCTATTGAATAATATCTCCGTATGAAGCTGCATTGCTCCAGCTCTTCCAGAGCCTTGCCGAATGTAGAGTTGTCTGACATTTTTGTAACTCTCAGTATTTCATTTCTTTGCATTCCCGATTTCTTGGCAGATAACGCATTGATGATTGCTATATGTGGCTCTGCGTTTTTATATAGCGAAGCATAGAGTGAGTTGAATTCATTCCCTAACGGGGCATCTTCAGCGAAAAACAGCCTGTCAACTGCCTGTGTCGCACTTTCATCTTTTCGCAGGAAACTCCAATAGTATGGCACTCCACCAAGCACCATGTAGAGTTCTGCAATCTCTTTTCTGCCCAGTTGGAGGTGCAGACCTCTTGAGTATTCCTCGCATTCCCTGAGAGTGAAAGGTTGCAGATATATTTTCTTTGTAATCCTGTTATGTAATCCTCCGTGATTGTTTATCACTTTATTTATTATCCACGAAGTTGCGCTGCCGCAAACTATGAGTATTATGTCTTTCTCTTTACGAGCAGTCACCCATCCGTTCCAGAAATGTTCCAAAGCACTGATGAAGTTGGAATGAGGTGTGTCCATCCACGACAATTCGTCTATGAATATCAGTTTCTTGCCTTTCGGCAGCGAACTGAGATACTCTTCGAGAAGGTGGAATGCCTCGTACCAAGTATGCGGAATACTCGCTTTCTTCATTCCTGCCAAGCGCAATGATTCCCTGAATTCCCGCAGTTGGTCACCTTTGCCTGCATTCGCCAACCCTGTATGCTGGAACGTGAATTTATGCGAGAAGGTTTCTCGTATCAGGTATGTCTTGCCCACGCGTCGTCTTCCATATACTGCACAGAATTGAGGTTCTCCCGCAGTAAGCAGATTTATTAGTTCCTGCTGCTCTTTTGCTCTTCCTATTACCATAATCGGCTCTCTTTTGTTTTGACGGTGCAAAGGTACAACTTTTTTTTGACATAGATGCGGATAAGTCTATTTTTTTTTGACTTATCCTCACTTTATCGCCATTTTTACCTCGCAAAACTGAGGATAACTCAATATTTTTGGCACTTATCCTCATGTTTCCGCCACTTTTTGAATATTACGGCAACATCTGACAAGAATTTCTTCAGGAAATGTTTTGCCATGCCGGAAAATCGTTGTACCTTTGCAGCGCATTTTGGAGGTAAAGGTGCGATTTGCGACAAAAAGTCATCCGAGAAAGTGTATAAAATATACAAAAAGTCATCCGAGAAAGTGTGTTAATTTATCTTATCTGATTATACTATAGTTATTTATGTTCAAAAGAAGAATTGAAAGCGTTTTAGAGGAATGGAAAAATACACCAGGACATAATCCGTTGGTGATTAAAGGTGTCAGGCAATGCGGTAAGACCTATTCGGTAACAAAATTTGCGAAGAATCATTACAACAGTGTGGTGTATCTTGATTTTTCAAGGAATCTTAACTACAAGTCATTCTTCGGCAATGACCTTAGTCCAGATGCAGTGATAATGAATATCTCTTTGGCAATGCCTGATGCTGATTTTGTTGCAGGCGAGACATGTCTGATATTTGACGAGATACAGGAGTGTCCTGCGGCCCGTTCGTCGCTTAAGTTTTTCAAGTTGGATGGCAGATATGATGTCATCTGCACCGGAAGTTTGTAAGCATCCGATAAAGTACATCTTGTAGCAGTTGTAGTAAAGTTGTAACTTTGCAGTCGCAATTTTGCATAACTACAACAGCTATTATTATGACAAAAGAAAAGTTTGAAGTTTTAAAGCTTGAGCACAGCCAGAGCGGCAAAACGCTGAAGGATTTTCTTAAGGAGAAAGGGATTAACTATGGCACCTACCACTACTGGCTCAAGAAGAAAGAGAATGAGGAGAGTACAGGCGAACTCGCACCGATTCATTTCACGGA
>JAZRYS010000097.1:0-22306 GCA_045600865.1 Candidatus Aphodosoma sp. | reverse complement strand
TTAAATAGCACATAATGGTGAAAATAAATGTGTCGTCCTTACAGGACTTAAATATTATAACAACCTTATATACACAGGGCTCACGCCCTGTGCTAATATGTGCCGCCCCTTCAGGGCTACTACTTGCGAAACTTGAGTTATCAATTATCAATTGTCAATTATTCTGCATCAATGGTGCTTACACCGAGGGTTATCTCTTCCAAGACATCGAGAAGAACAGAAACTGTCTCGAGCGACGAGAACAATGCCACATTGTTCTCAACGGCACAACGGCGGATTTCATAGCCATCGCGTGTGGTGCTTGTCTGGTTGATGTCTATTGTGTTTATCACGTAATTGATATGTCCCTGTCTCAATGCGTCAAAAAGTTCGGTGTTGCCTTCAGTAATCTTCTGGCGAATGCGTGTGCGTATGCCATGTTCTTTCAGGTAGTTTGCAGTACCCTCGGTAGCCTCGATGTTGAAGCCGAGGTCATAGAAACGCTTGATGAGAGGCAGTGCCTGAGCTTTGTCGGCATCAGCGATTGTGCAAAGCAAGGTACCGTAGTTGGTCATGTGCATACCCGAAGAGCGCAATGCCTTGTAGAGCGCACGTGTGAGGGACTTGTCATAACCGATAGCCTCGCCTGTTGACTTCATCTCTGGCGATAGGTAAGCGTCCATTCCGGAGAGTTTGTTGAACGAGAAGGCAGGAGCTTTGACGTACCAACGCTTCTTTTCTGATGGATAAACGCTTGTATATCCTTGTTCCTTAAGTGAATGGCCGAGAATAACCTGTGTGCCGATGTCGGCCAACTGATAACCTGTTGCCTTGCTGAGGAATGGTACCGTCCTTGAAGAACGTGGGTTGACCTCGATTACATAGACGTCATCGTTGCTGTCTGCAATGAACTGGATGTTGTAAAGTCCGACAATGCCAATTGCCTTTCCGAGTCGTACTGTATAGTCGATTATCTTGTCCTTGACAACTTGCGATACAGAGAATGTTGGATAGACTGAGATTGAGTCACCTGAGTGGATACCTGTCTTTTCGACATGCTCCATGATGCCTGGGATGAAGACATCTGTTCCATCGCAAACAGCATCTACCTCCAACTCTTTGCCCATTATATATTTATCAACAAGAACAGGTTGCTCTGTGTTTATTTCAACGGCTGTCTGCAGGTAATGTCTCAGTGAAGGCTCGTTGTTCACGATCTGCATTGCGCGTCCACCAAGCACGTATGATGGTCTGACCAATACAGGGAAACCAATCTCGTTGGCAACCCTTACACCCTCTTCGATGTCGGTCACTGCCAATCCCTTAGGTTGAGGAATACCGAGTTTTACCATAATCTTTTCGAAGGAGTCACGGTTTTCGGCATTCTCGATAGCCTGCACGTCTGTTCCGATGATTGGCACTCCGAGTCTGAAGAGTGGGGCAGCGAGGTTGATAGCTGTCTGTCCACCCAGAGAAACGATTATGCCCACTGGCTTTTCCATCTGCACGATGTTCATCACGTCCTCGACAGTCAGCGGCTCGAAGTAGAGTTTGTCTGATGTCGTGTAGTCGGTAGAGACAGTCTCAGGGTTGTTGTTTATGATGATAGCCTCGTAACCTGCCTCGCGTATTGACCATATTGTGTGGACAGTAGAGTAGTCGAACTCGATACCCTGGCCAATGCGGATAGGACCAGAACCAAGCACGATAATCTTTTTCTTGTCGGAAACGATGCTCTCGTTCTCGCCTGGGTCGTATGTGGAGTAGAAATAAGGCACGTATGAAGTGAACTCGCTTGCACAGGTATCAATCATCTTATATACAGGGAATATGCCGAACTGCTTGCGCAATTCGTACATCTCGCCTTCTGTCTTTCCCCATATCTGTCCGATATATTTGTCGCTGAAGCCCATGACTTTGGCTTTGCGCAATATCTTCTCGTCGCCAATACCAGTTTTCAGTATCTTCTCGTAATCGACTATGTTCTTGAATTTCTCAAGGAAGAACATGTCAATCTTTGTCGAGTTGAATATCATGCCCAAATCGACTCCCAGCCTGATTAGTTGTGCTATTGCATAGAGACGGTCGTCTGTTGCGTTGTGTATGTAGTCAAGCAGTTTCTGGGCATCCCAGCCGTTGAATTTCTTGTTGTAGATATGGCAGACACCAATTTCGAGCGAGCGGACAGCCTTGAGCAGTGACTCTTCCATCGTGCGTCCGACGCTCATGACCTCACCGGTAGCCTTCATCTGTGTGCCGAGGGTGTTCTTTGCATCAGCAAACTTGTCGAATGGGAAACGGGCAATCTTTGTCACCACATAGTCGAGTGCTGGCTCGAAACATGCAGGAGTGTTGGCAAGATGAATCTCGTCAAGATGCATACCTACTGCTATCTTTGCACTTACTCGTGCGATAGGGTAGCCTGATGCTTTCGAGGCAAGTGCTGAAGAACGGCTTACACGTGGATTGACTTCAATAAGGAAGTAGTTGAATGACAGTGGGTCGAGTGCAAACTGCACGTTGCAGCCGCCTTCTATCTTCAATTCGCGGATGATTCTCAAAGCAGAATCACGCAGCAATTGATACTCCTTGTTTGTTAGGGTCTGCGAAGGACATACAACCATCGAGTCACCTGTATGGACACCCACTGGGTCGATGTTCTCCATGTTACAGATGGTGATAGCCGTGTCGTTTGCATCACGCATCACCTCGTACTCAATCTCCTTGTAGCCCTTGATAGATTTCTCGACAAGCACCTGATGGACAGGAGAGAGAATCAATGCGTTGCGCATCAAATCCTGGAAATCGTCATCATTATATGCAAAACCGCCACCTGTTCCGCCAAGGGTGAATGCTGGTCTCAAGACAACAGGATAGCCAATTTCGTGAGCTGCTTTCAAGCCTTCTTCCATTGAGTTCGCAATTGAAGAAGGAAGCACTGGCTCGCCCAATCCTTGGCAAAGTTCTTTGAACAACTCACGGTCTTCGGCACGCTCGATGCTTTCGAATGATGTTCCGAGAATCTCGACATCACATTCTTTCAAGACACCCTTCTTTGCCAACTGTACGGCAAGGTTCAGACCAGTCTGACCACCGAGTCCTGGAACTATGGCGTCCGGACGCTCGAAACGTATGATTTTTGCCACATATTCCAGTGTCAGAGGTTCCATATAGACTTTGTCGGCTATATGTGTGTCGGTCATGATGGTTGCTGGGTTAGAGTTTACGAGCACAACCTCATAACCCTCTTCTTTAAGTGCAAGGCACGCCTGAGTTCCTGCATAGTCGAACTCGGCTGCCTGGCCGATGACGATAGGTCCTGAACCTATCACCATTATCTTGTGTATATCTGTTCTTTTTGGCATAATCGTCAATTATCAATTGTCAATTATCAATTATCAATTAATTCGAGCCCTTCATCAACTCTATGAACTCTTTGAAAAGGTAACCGGAATCCTGAGGGCCTGGTGCACTTTCAGGGTGATATTGTATAGAGAATATCTTGTCCTTCACACATCTTACTCCCTCTGCGGTGTTGTCCAGTACGTTGATGTGAGTCAGTTCCAATCCTGTTCCCTTCAGTGACTCAGGGTCAACTGCGTATGAGTGGTTCTGTGATGTGATTTCAATCTTGCCAGTGAGAAGGTTTTTGACTGGGTGGTTTCCTCCACGGTGGCCGAACTTCATTTTGTAAGTCTTCGCACCGTAGGCGAGCGAAATCATCTGATGGCCAAGGCAGATGCCGAAGATTGGCAACTTGCCATGCAGTTTGCGTATGACCTCGATTACTGAAGTCATGTCTTCTGGGTCTCCAGGACCGTTTGACAAGAACAGCCCGTCTGGCTGGAATGCCATAATCTCTTCGGCTGTAATGTTGTAAGGCACGACTGTCACGTTGCAGCCAAGTCCATTCAGCTTGCGGATGATGTTGTATTTTATGCCGCAGTCGATAGCCACGACATCGAATTTATGCTGTGGTGTACGCGAGAACCAGCGTTTCTTGCAACTTACTCGGCTGACTTGGTCGTGTGGTATTGGGTGAGCCTCGATTTTTGAGAGGGCATATTCTTTTGGTGTAGTGGCATCAGTGATTATAACCTGCATCGAGCCTTTGTCACGTATTATGCGGTTCAGTTTGCGTGTGTCAATGCCGGAAATGCCTGGGATGTCATGCTCTTCCATCACTTCGCTCAATGTCTTTGTGTAGCGGAAATTCGAAGGAAGGTCGTTGTATTCGTGAACTATGAAACCGCCTATGGTGGGGAATTTCGTTTCATAGTCATCGTCGGTGATACCATAATTGCCTATCAGCGGATAGGTCATCACAACCATCTGGTCTGTATAGGAAGGGTCGGAGAGTATTTCCTGATACCCGACCATTGAGGTGTTGAACACAATCTCGTTCACAGCCTCACGGTCTGCACCAAAGCCTGTCCCGTAAAATTCCGTTCCGTCAGCCAATACGATTTTCTTTTTGTTCATTATGTCTTGTGTTTTTTCTTATTCTAACATCAAAAAAAAGTAACTAAACAGCTCTGTCACGCTGATTAATTACTTTTTAACCATCTTACGAAAAACCGAATCTCGGTTCCATGGATATGTTCGATTGCACATCTTCATATTGTGTGCAAAGGTACGACATTTTTCCGACCCTGCCAAATATTTCTCTGACTATTTTTCAACAGTTGTTTCAGTACATGAAACCGAATGCCCATAGTGGAATTTTTTTCAGGCTGGCACTGTCGATGTTGTCTGCTGCAACGAATGAATTCTCTTCGTTTTCAATCTGTTTGAACCCTTTGTCTGCTCCTCCAATCTCGATAACGTATTTGTGGTCAACTCTCAGGTCTCCGCTTTTCTTCCCAGCATTTTCAATAGTGTGCTCTGCTCCAGACAGCATACATGCCATGAACGATTCTCTAACTGTGCCAATCTCTGGTGTGGTTGGTGACAGTGCGTAAAGCAGGTTCGGATTATCTATCAGTATCTTGTCTGGCTTTTGCAGGTCTGTGATGCTTTGCAGGTCAGTGTATAGCCTGTGAATCAGTTTCGCCTCCTGCAGGTTTTTTAGGTATCGCAGTGTTGTCGGACGTGAAATGCCTGTAGTCCTCGCCAGTTTTGCGATATCCACTTCGTATGGCGTCAGCTGCGATATTACCTGTAGCAATGCGTTGACTGTCCTTGTGTTGCCTACGTCCAGTCCCCTGTATTTGGTCAGTTCTACATCGATGGTGTAGCTTACCACATTCTCGATTCGTCTCAGGTAACTGCTCCTGCTTTCGAAATAGAATGGGTAGTATCCGTATTTCAGGTAGGTCGGAAAGTACTCCAGTGGTTTGCATTTCTGATTCACTTCCCTGCAGAATGCGTTCGGTGCCTCCAGCAACTCATCAAACGTGATTGCCGGCATTGCCGGCTTTTTGCTCATTATCAGGAACTCTCTGAACGACAAGCCGGGAATGTTGTACGTTATCATTCTTCTCGACAGGTCTGCATCCCCGTCGTTAATCTGTATCAGCGATGAACCGCTCACCACGATGTGCAGCTGCTTGTGCAGGTCGTAAATCTCTTTGATTTCTCTGCTCCAACCATCGTATTTGTGGATTTCGTCGATGAACAGGTGGGTGCCGCCAATCTTCACGAATTGGCTTGCTGTATCCACCAGTGTGTGGGTGGAGAAGTAGTTGGAGTCGGCAGAACAATATAGCACATGTCCTTTGTCTGCTTTGAAATCTTTTATGATATGTTGCAGCATCAGAGTCGATTTCCCGACTCCTTTTGGTCCTTTGATGGCAATAAGCCTCTCGCTCCAGTCAATTTTTCCCGATAATTCCCTGATGTGCTGCATCGGTACTTCTGCCAGATAATGTTCGTGCTTTTCCAATAATGCCTCCATAATACTCTTTTTTATGCCAATATGTAAACTCTATATAACAGATTTGTTATAAATGTGTAAACTCTATATAACACTTTTGCTATAAAAGTGTAAACTCTACTTTACACTTTTGCGCTGCAAAGGTACGAACTTTTTCTGACATGACAATGGTTTTGAGTCACTTTTTTGTAAAAAAAACGGACACCCATGTCAGGGTGTCCGTCATCGCGGTGTGTCAGTGTGTCAATATTAGAGAAGATTGTCCTTCTCGATATCCTTGAAATACTTGTAAGTGTCAACTTTCAGCTCACCGCAGGCAGCCTCGTCGCAGACGATTATTGCGTGCTGGTGCATCTGGAGGGCAGAGATTGTCCACATGTGGTTGACACCCTCTTCTATTGCATGTTGCAGAGCGCGAGCCTTGTTGTGGCCATTCACCATGATGAGTACCTCTTTGGCATCCATTACAGTGCCTACGCCAACTGTAAGTGCACGTTTAGGCACCATGTTGACATCGTTGTCGAAGAAACGGCAATTTGCGATGATAGTGTCAGTTGTCAGGCTCTTCTGGCGTGTGCGGGAAGTCAGTGATGAACCAGGCTCGTTGAATGCAATGTGTCCGTCAGGGCCTATACCTCCCATGAAGAGGTCTATTCCGCCTGCTGCCACTATTGCTGCTTCGTATTCGGCGCATTCTTTCTCAAGGTCTGGCGCATTGCCGTTCAGTATGTGAACGTTCTCTTTCTTGATGTTAATGTGCGAGAAGAAGTTGTTCCACATGAATGAGTGGTACGACTCAGGGTGGCTTTCTGGCAAATTCACATACTCGTCCATGTTGAATGTGATGACATTCTCGAACGAAACCTCTCCGGCTTCGTATTTGCGGATAAGTTCACGGTAAAGGCCGAGTGGCGACGAGCCTGTAGGGCAACCCAACTTGAATGGTTTCTCTGCTGTCGGCTTTGCCTCGCTGATTCTTTTGGCTACATAATTGGCAGCCCATTTCGACATCAGGTCGAAATCTGGTTCAATGATAACTCTCATAGAATTACTTTTTTTGTTATTAGTTAATTATGTAACGCCAGAAGACCTGCTACCAAAAAGTAATAAACGGAGGGGTTTCCTCTGGCTGTGTGATATTTCAGGCTGCAAAGGTACGACTTTTTTGCGATATGGACTTTACAAACACCTAAAAATCGTCATTTATTTTGCAATTTTTATCTTATAGGTTTGCCATAGACCTTCCAACCGTCGAATGGTGTTGCCTTGCCTTTCGACAGGAATTTTGAAGAATCAATCGCATACTCTGTGCCGACATCGAATCTTACCATCTGGGTGTTTTCGCCTAACTTCATAATCCTTCGTCCGTTAAGACTCATCAGTTCAACGAGTCTTTCCAGTGAAATGATGTTTTTCTTCACGAAATGTGTGTACATCAGCGGGAATGCTGTCTCAAGTCCTACTATGCCGAATGCCGAGCCGCTCAGACCTTTTGATTTCTCCTCGGCCGAATGTGGGGCGTGGTCTGTGGCGATGCAGTCGATTGTGCCGTCAACGATGCCTTCTATCAGAGCTTCTTTGTCTGCTTTCGACCTCAGTGGCGGGTTCATCTTGAAGCGTCCTTCTTCCTGCAGGTCCATGTCTGTCAGCAATAGATAATGTGGTCCTGTCTCGCAAGTCACGGGCAGTCCTTCATTCTTCGCCTGGCGGATAAGGGCTACAGATTCTTTTGTTGATATGTGGCAGACGTGATATTGGCAGCCGGTTTCTCTCACAAGGTTGATGTCACGTTCTATCTGTCGCCATTCGCTTTCTGAGCAGATGCCCTTATGCCCATGCAGCCGTGCGTATTCTCCATCATGTATATAACCGCCGTGCAACAGGTCGTTAACCTCGCAGTGGGCGACTATTGGTTTGTCTATGAGCTTGCAGCGTTTCATTGCCTCACGCATCAGTTCCTCGCTCTGCACGCCCCTGCCGTCGTCCGAGAAACCTGCCACATGAGGTGCCAGTGCCTCGAAATCCACCAGTTCTCCGGCCCCTTTCTGCCCCATGGTGATGCAGCCGTAGGGGTGTATTCTTGTCTTGCAGCCTGCTGCTTCTGCTTTTCTGATAGCCTCTGTCTGGACGTGCAATGTCTCGATGGTATCGGGTGCCGGCTTCAGGTTCGGCATGGTGAAGACATCGCTGTAACCTGCAGCCTCTGCGGCTCTTGCACCGCTTTCTATTGTCTCTTTATATTCAAATCCCGGCTCTCTGAAATGCACGTGCAAATCAACCAATGCAGGTATTTCAATAATATTTTCCATATATTTTTGCTGTTAATTAAAAAATTCGTACCTTTGCACCCAGAAATAACTCCATTGCATGAGTCCTCTTGATTCCGACAGACAACGTGACAAGGTTATCTCCAGACGCTTTCTTGTTCTGGGAGGTATCGTCCTCATTTTGGCTGTCCTGATGCTGCTCACCAGCCGTAACGACGACAATCGCATCTTCAATGTCGAGACTGTCTATGACACTGTATTTGTGGCATCAGACTCGTTGTCCGCCACAGACTCGGTCAGAGTCGTCGCCCATCATCGCACGTCCGTTCCCAAGAATCCTTGGCGTGGACGTTCCAACCGGCATCAGACGAGAGAAAGACACCCTCTCAAGCCTAATCTTGATAATTGCCGCATTTTCACGCAAACCATATCAGCCCTTTTCAGCACATATTATTATACGCCTCTCGACACAGAGCATGGTGTTGACCTTCTCTACGAGACTTGCCGGGATGATAGCATATACATCTTCGGCATTGTCTGTCGCTGGTTCAGCAGTTGCCCTGCCGATGGGGTGGAGTGGTGCAGTGCTGATTCTGTTTCTCTGTATGGCACCTCGTCTGCATGTCCAGTCTTTCTTGTCCTTGGCATTGGCGGCTCGCCTGACGCTCCACAGGATTTGTATGTCCTCCGCGCATGGACTCTCCGCAATGCCCTCACGCCAAATTTCCTTTCAAAAGCTCATCGCAAGACCCCAGGCAAGAAATTCTATTACAAGCCCGAAGGCCCTTGGCTCAACTAATTCTCAATTGTCAATTCTCAATTTTCAATTAAAGAGAAGGTCTCTTCAATGTCACAAGCAACGGCATAGCCCTCTTTGTCAACGGCTTTTCCCAACCCTTCGGCGGTAAATCTCTCTATCTGCCCAACCAGCGGGTCATAGAATCCGTCTATGTTCATTATCACAGTCATAGCCTCTGTCTCGCCTAATTTGCGGGCAGCAATAGCGTCCATCATCTCGTCCATAGTCCCGAACCCTCCCGGCAGTGCAATGAAAAGGTCTGCCATCTCTTTCATCATTGCTTTTCTTTCGCCGAGGTTTTCCACCCTGTATAGTTCTGTCGGCAGGTCGGAGAGTCTTCCACGCTCTACAATCTCTTCGGGTATGATGCCTATTATCTCTCCGTCAAGGCTCTTGGCTCCTTTTGCCACCTCGTCCATCAGTCCGCCGGTGGCTCCGCCATACACTAATGTGTGGCTTCTGCGGGCTATTTCCTCGCCAAGGGCAAATGCCACCTTTCTGTATTTCTCGCCAACGTTGTCGGACGACGAGCAGAATACTGCAATGTTCATTTTCTGCCTCCTTTTTTGCGTTCATACTCTGCTTTTCTCCTCTCGTACTCCTCCATTTTCTTTTCCAGATAATTGTCTGCCATATCGTATAATGTCTAAAGTCTTTTGTCTTTTGTCGGGCGAAAGCCCTTTCAACTTCTCAGGTATAATGCAAAGAATGGGTTGTATATCGAATATTCTCCAGAATCAGACTGATAAACCAACTCCTTGTCTGTCAGCACTTGCACGGCAGCCTTTACTGTGCTTGCCGCACCGAGTTTGTGCTTTGTGAGAAACTCTTTACCCATTATTTCTTTTACATATCCTTCATGGGCAATGGCTTTCAGTAGCTCTTTTTGCTTTGGCGAAACCAGACCGCAATACATTCTGAATCCATCGCTGAATTCCTCGACGATATTTTGAATCACGAAATTCACTTCTGCTGGAGACAGTTCCTTGCTCTTCAGTTGGTAGAGCCTGTTCAGAATGTTTTGAATAGCCCAGGTGTTGCCGTCAACTTTCTTGTATAACTGCGAGAATGTCTCTTTCGAAATCTTTTGCCCATGTTTGGTCAGGTGCCTGTCGGCAAACTCATAGTACGTCTCTTCAGCGATAGTCGAGATGGTCATTATCTGAGTGCTCTGGTAGAATGGCTGTTCCACGTCTGTGAACATTCTCAGCATTATGTTCTTCTTGCTGCCAGCAAATACGAAATGCACATTATTTAAATGCTGTATATGCGAACGCAGTATTGCCTCGACTTTCTTTTCAGGATAGTCTTTTATTGTCTGGAACTCGTCGAATGCCACATAACATGGCAGAGGTGCTTTCTCCAGATAATCAAAGATGCTTTTCAGTGTTGTGGTTGCGTTTATGCTTTGTGTCGTAAGTGTCCATTTGCCGTTTCCCGTGATTGAGTCTGTCTCGAATGTTGGTCTCAGACTGCTCAGCACGGCCAGTGCTCCATTGAATAGTTTAGATGATATTGATGCTGCTTTCCCCAACACTTCTTCACCGAAAACCTTGACGAAGTCATCCAGATTTGATGTCCCATCTATGTCAATATAGAAGCAAAACGCCTCTTTTTTCGAGAAAATATTGAGGAAATGATGTATTAAACCGGTCTTTCCGAGCTTTCTTTTGCTTATTAATGTGACGTTTCTGCGGTTAAAAAGAGCCGAAAACAATGCTTCTGCTTCTGTTTCTCTGCCACAGAAATATTCAGGACCGATATATGAAGTCACTGAAAATGGGTTTGTTATGTTTCCTGCTGTTGCCATATTGATATGAATTAACTTGTTTCTTATTGCGATTTTTTCGTTACGAAAAGTTCGTTGCGAAAAGTTCGTAATGAACTTCGGCTGCAAAGGTACATATTATTTCTGAAATGGCAAGCATTATAATTGATTATTTTCGTGTTATGACGATCTTTTTCCTGTTGACGAAATACACCCCTGCTGGCAGCGTGGAGTATGGTGCCTTGTCGCTTTCACCTTGATACACCAGCCGTCCGGTCATGTCAACTATTCTGATGTTTCCATCCTCACCCTCCTCGGTCACGTCAACTGCCGTTTTTGTTGATGTGCTGTCATTTGTCGCAACCTCCATGACGACAGAATCCTCAAGACAGTGTCTGGTCACCACAAGCTTTACGTTGTATGTCCCGCTGTCAGCGAAAGTGTGAGTGACGCTCTCGCCATAGTCGGTAGTGCCGTCACCGAAATCCCATTCCCAGTAGTCTGCCCCTTCTGTCGTGGCATTGAATGTTGCCCTGTAGTTCCCCTCGCACGAGTATGTGAAAGTTGCCTCGGGCAGTTCTCTCTTCCAGAAGGCAAGCGAATCATATACAACCAGTTTTGCCACATCTCTTATAATTCTTTCTGTGGCGGTGTCGAGCGAGGCGTTATGGTAAGTTACCAGTGTAGGGTCTTTCTCGAAAATCATCGTATAGAATGCACATGCCGCAGCGTAAGTCCCTGCTATGGAAGGGTGGCTGTTGTCTGCCGAATAGAGTTCTATCTTAGGGTAGTTGTGGCGGATGTAGTGCCATACTTTTCCTGCCGGGCATACCGAGGCGTGGTTCTCCTTGCCCATTGTGATGTAGCGTTCTCTGAGCAGGCTGTCCATACCTTCGTATGTGCCTATCGGAGGGAAAGTGTCTGCATTCATGGCGTCACCGTTCTTGCGTCCCCAGGTCATGTAGAACATAGGCTCTGGACACACATTATTGGCATAGATGGAGTCAACAAGTGCCTGAGCGTAAGGATAGACATCCCTTTCAACCTGCCAATCCGGAAATGCTGGATACTGGCTCTGTTCTTGCAGCACGACTACGTCCCAGCCGCCTTGCTGTATCATTGTCATCGACTGGTTTGTGCAGTGTTGTGCGAACCTGCATCCACCTGGAGTGTTGCTCGAACAACTGATTTTGTCGTTTGTCGAGGCTGCCATGCTTGCAATCACACCTGGCAGGTCGTTAGTCGAGACATAGCTGTTGCCAATGAACAGCACATTCTTTTGTGCTGTTACATAGGATATTGCAATGCAGAAAAGCAGAAGTGTATATTTTCTCATAAGCTGATGTTTTACCCGCTGCAAAGATACAAAAAAATATTTTACCATACACTACATCGGTTTGAATAATTTTTTGTACTTTTGCACCAAATTTGTTTCGCTTTATGAGAACACGGTTTTTACTGCCACTTTTGGTGCTGTTGTTGTCAGGCTGTGGCAAGCATTTCATCACCGACGACAGCTACAGGGCACAGGTCAAATGGGACTTCGACGAGAGAGCTGAGAATGGCCTTCTGCCTCGCGAGCTGGCTGTTGATACTCTCGACAGGGAACGCTGTGAGGCGATGCAGTTCCTCTATGCCTACATGCCTTATTCCGACTTGGCAAACTACGAACCTGAGTTCTTCCTCCGTCAGGTGGATTATGCTTTCAGGGCTCGCGAGGAGTTCCCTTGGGGCAAGAGTGTGCCGGAGGATATTTTCCGTCATTTTGTGCTTGTCTATCGTGTCAACAACGAGAACCTTGACAGCGCCCGCGAGGTCTTTTTCAACGAGCTTAAGCCAAGGCTCGAAGGCTTGTCCATGAAAGAGGCTGCCCTTGAAGTCAACCACTGGTGCCACGAGAAGGTGGCTTACCGTGCCTCTGATGGCCGCACTTCCGGTCCTCTTGCAACAATGCGCACTGCCCTTGGGCGTTGTGGCGAGGAATCTACCTTTGCCGTTACTGCCTTCCGCGCCGTGGGCATTCCTGCCCGTCAGTGCTACACCCCTCGCTGGGCACATTGCGACGACAATCATGCGTGGGTCGAGGTGTGGGTTGATGGCCAGTGGCATTATCTTGGTGCCTGCGAGCCGGAGGCCGATCTCGACATGGGGTGGTTCACTGTCCCTGCCTCTCGTGCCATGATGGTGCATACCAAGGTTTTTGGCCGGTATAAGGGCAATGAGGAACTTGTGCGTCAGACTCCTCTTTATGCCGAACTTAACCTCCTTTCGCACTATGCAAAGACCCGCAAAATTACTGCAGTGGCTCTCTCGCCAGACGGCAAGCCCATCAAGGATGTCATCGTTAAGTTCAAGATATACAACTATTCCGAGTTCTTCACTCTTTTCGAGACAACCTCCGACAGCAAGGGAAAGGCCTCTTTCACCACCGGCTATGGCGACATCCTTGTATGGGTCACTGACGGCAAGTCGAGATATGGTTATGCCAAGCTTGATGTCCGCAAGGGCGACCATGTAAAGGTCTATATGAACCGTTCTTCTGACGACATGTTCGTCGAGCAGGTTGTGATGGTGCCTCCTGCTGCTGATTCTTCTCGTATCAAGCAGCCTTCACGTTCTGCTCTTGACGCAAATGCCGACCGCCTGCTTCTCGAAGATTCCATGCGCAATGACTATATTGCTTCTTTTGTCTCAAGGGATAAGATTGACCAGTGGATTGACGTGAATGAGAATCTCACGCATGATCAGGCCGCTGAACTCATGTCTCTGGCCGAGGGCAACTATTTTGAAATGGCAAAGTTCATCAATACTCATACCACTTATTGCGAGGGTTTGTATCTCTACGATTATCTTAAATCCTATTCCGCGAAGGACCTGCGCGAACTTCCTGCTAGCGTCTTCGAGCATCATCTTACTCTCTATGATGGCACAGTGCCAGAGGATGTATATAAGAAAGGACTCATGCCTGCACGTATAAGCAACGAGATGATAACCGAGTGGCGTGACCTTGGCGAGTTTGTCGAGCCTGCCGTTGATGATACCGGCAACTACTACAACTGCCCTATGTCGCCTCTTGGCGTTGAGCGCATGAAGGTGGCGGACAGCCATAGCCGTGATATATATTATGTGGCTGCCATGAGGGCTAACGGCACTCCTGCCTACCTCGACCAGGCTACAGGTATCATACATGTCTATCTTGGCGAAGCATGGTGCATTGTCTCTGGTCATGACGCTCCAGCCCAAAGCATTAAGATGAACATAGAGACTATGGACAAGTCGTATTATTCCGACTATACGATACAGCAGTTCGTCAATGGCGATTTCGTCTCGCTGGACTACGAGAACGATGAGGCTATGCGACATCCTGTTGCTCATCTCACTGTTCCCGAGGGGCTTTACTGTTTCTCGCAGAGCAAGCGCGACCCTTCAGGAACAGTCCTTGCAAACATGGATATTTTCCGTCCTCAGTCGGGTCTGCAGTACGAACTGGTGACACGAGACAAGGTCTCTATCCTCCGTGTCAGGATAAAGCTGGGCTCTCTCGGTGAGCCTTCAAAGCACCTTGTCCAGGAGATTCTGGACAAGGTGGGGAAGTTCGAGAACATCAAAGGCCGTATGATCATCGAGGCTGCCGACCCTATGTCGCCTGAACTTGCAAAATTGCGTGAGCATTTCAAGATAAGCAAGGGTACTGCAGTCCGAGGAATACAGTACCCTATAGTTGACATTGTTCTGAAAAACCGCCCTGTTCTTCATTATCAGGGCTATCAGATAAATATGTTCGGCAATCTGCTCGACTGATCTATTATTTTCTTCTTATCACCTGCGTCATGCAGTGTGCTGCGCCATAGCCCCTTATCAGGTTCTCAAGAGGTATCCACTCAACGGTTACCCCATGTTCCTTGAGGGCTTTCTGGTATTCTTCCGACTGTCCGCCTACTGCCATTATGTGGCGAGGGGCAATTGTCAGGTAGTTGTTTGCGTAGTGCAGTTCGTCCTGGCGGTTTATCTTGATGATTTTGTATCCGCGTGAGGTTACGTAGTCAACGAAACCGACATCCTTCTTTATCAGTTTGTATTCCTTTGTTCCCTTTTTGCGGGCATAGACGTCAACAGTGCAATACTCCTTGTCGCCCTTCTTTGCGTTGGCGCGGCTTGCCTGCATTGTGCAGAGGTCCTTGTCTATGATGCCGAAGTGGGTGTCCAGGTGCATCTCCATCTGCCAGAGCATGTGGTCTTTCACCACTACTATAGTGTCATGGCCGAAAGCGTCAGCATTCATCATCTGCTTGATGGCCTCGATGTTTGTTCTCATTCCGCAGCCTATGTAAGCCTCGTTGCCTGCTGGCAGGTAGTCGCCACCCTCCAGTCGTCCCTCGCCCTGCACCTCATATACAGGCTTGATGCCAAGGTGGGCATAGATCATCTTGAGGATCTTTGTCTCAGGGAAACGCTGTGACGAGTTCATTCGGCATATCACGGTGCCACGTGGGGTGGTGATGCTCTGGTCGTGTGTGAAGTAGAGGTTCATCACAGGCGTATGCTGGTAGATGGCTTCAATTCCCGTGTTGTTGTCAACGCTCTTCAGCACTATGGTAGGCTGGAACAGCAGTATGCGTGCAAGGTCCTGTCTCGACATCTTCTCTATGATGCTCATCTTGTAGTTCTCGCCATACTCCTCGGCATCTTTCTTCGACAGCCCTGCTATGTCGTATGTCAGCACCTCAGCGGCCATCTTTCTCAGCGTGTCTATGCCTATCTCGCTCAGCACCTCCTTGATGTTCATCACTGTTATGCCGTTGGCTTCGAGCATCTTGATGTAGTTGCGGTGTTCAGCTGCAGCGGCATCGGCGTCAAAATACTCCTCGAACAGTCCTGCCGCAGGGTGTATCAGTCCGTCGAACAGCTCTTCACCGGGGGTGAACATCAATATTTCACAAGCCTTGTTCCATTCGGCCACAGGACTCTTGCACTCCTGGCCATTCACTGCTGCTGCCGTAATCAGCAGAAGCAGTAGTGTTTTAATCTTTTTCATAATTCCAACCGGTGGTTTTGCCAGCTCTCGCTTCTTCAAGAGAGAGCTCAACAAAATTCACTCAATCTTGCAGATGTGTTCCTTGCTCTTGCGGTCGTAGCTGATGCCGACAAGCAGCAGGTTGTCTGCATAATCACGGATTTTCTCGGGATAGTTCTTTTCGTGAATCTGGTCGATTGCCGTGCCCACGGCAGTATTGTATTTCAGCTCAATCACCACGGCAGGCTTGTTGACGTTCTTGCGTGGAATCATCACGAGGTCGGCAAAGCCCTTTCCCGAGGCATACTCACGGTGTATGACATAATCTTCCTTTGCATAGATGTATGCCAATGCCAGCACGCAGGCAAGCGAGTTCTCGTTGTTGTAGGTCAGAATGCTTGTGTTTTCGTCGTGAGCCATGTCTATTGCCGCAGCAACGGCTTGTTCATCGCGGTTGATGGTTGCCTCTAAAAGTCTCTTTGAGTTCTCGATGACTTTTATCATCTCCTTCCACGAAGTCTTTCTGACGGCATTCTCAAACTGCTCGGCCACCTCCTTGTTCGGTATGCGACAGGTCTTGGTGTCTCCGTCATACGACAGGTAGCCAAGGTGAATCAGCACTGTCAGCACATCGTCCTTGCATTCGATGACCTTCATGTCATTCCCAAACCGGGTAGTGTTGACATCCACGCTGTCGCCAGCCAACATTCTGATGATGTCGTCCTTCAGCCCCTCGAAATTCATCTGTATATAAGCCGTCACTATGTCGTATGCGCCAGTCGTCTGCCAATAACTCTTATACTCTTCATCACGGATGGCATTCATCACCGAGTATGGGTTGAACATACGTGCCTGTCTGCCAATCTTGTAGCCATCGAACCAACGTTCCATCTCACTCATGTCCATGTCGTGCTTTTCGCATAGAGCTTCCACTTCGTCGTGCGTGAAACCTAAAGAACTGGCAAGCTTGCCAGGTCTCACCATCGAATACTCGCAGAAATTGTTCAGTGCAGACTGGGTGTTGTATTTCTTTATCGGCAGTATTCCGGTCATATAGACACCGAGGAAGACCTTTGACGTGGAATCGCTTTTGAACATGGTTCTCAGCCAGTCAACATACCTATCCATCACCCCGTTTACGTTCTCAAACTCACGGCAGATGGCATCCCATTCATCTATTATCATGATGAAGCGGTCGCCCGTCATATCCGTGATTTCAAACAGGGCATCCATCAGGTCATACGATTCGTCCATTTCTACATCTGGATAGAGTTTGCAAATCTCCTTTTTGATTTCAGCCTGCATTATGTCAACCACATCAGACCTTTTAGGAAACTTAGTCGTGAACCGTGTCATATCCACGAAAATGGTCGGATATTTGTTCAGGTGCTGCTCGTAAGAAGGCATCTTTGCTATCGCAAGGTCCTCAAAAAGGCGACGGCTGTCGCTCGCACGGTCGTAATATGCGTACAGCATCTTTGCCGCCAGCGACTTGCCGAACCTCCGGCAACGAGACACGCAACTGAAACGGTTTTCAGTCTCTAACGACTCGTTAATGTATTGAATCATAGCGGATTTATCAACATATTCACCATTACGTGCCGAGACAAAATCCGCATTGCCCCTGTCTAAGAACCTTCCCATAATGCCATCGTGTTTATTCGGCTGCAAAGATACGACATTTTTCCGATATTGTCAAATGTTTCGGCAAATATTTTTTCCTCCTGAAAAAGTTCTCCATAAATTTGGCCATGTCGGCGGAAAAGTGTAACTTTGCAGCGTGATTTTTTCACGAAAAGTGTATTTTTAAGTGCCTGTTTTTTCAAGAAAAGTGTATTTTCGCTTATGTTGTACCGCAAGATTGCATCCCAAATCGAAGAGTATCTCAAGTCTGGCAGCAACAAGATGCTGGTTGTCGATGGTGCTCGTCAGGTCGGCAAGTCGTATATCATACGTCAGGTCGGCAAGAGTTTGTTTGCCAATTATATAGAGGTGAATATGGAACGTGACAGGCAGAGCAGGCGGCTCTTCCAGAATGCCCGTTCCGTTGACGATTTCATGTTTGCCCTGAGCCAGGTGGCCGGCAGCAAGATGAAGGACAAGAAGAACACCCTTGTCTTCATTGACGAGATTCAGGCCTACGACCACCTTCTGACGATGGTCAAGTTCCTGATGGAGGATGGGCGGTTCACTTACATTGCCAGCGGTTCGCAGCTGGGCATAACGCTGAAGAAGACGCAGAGCGTCCCTGTGGGGAGTATGGAGATACTGCACATGTATCCGCTTGATTTCGAGGAGTTCCTGATTGCCAATGGTGTCGGTGCCCTTGCCATCGACAGTATGCGTCAGTGTTTTGCAGCACAGCGTCCGTTGGAGGAGAACATGCACAGTCACGTCATGGACCTGTTCCGCAAATACCTCCTTGTGGGCGGCTTGCCTGATGCCGTCAACGTGTTCATTGCCGAGCATAACCTTGTCGCTGTCCGCAAGGTCCAGCGCGACATCGTCTCCCTTTACAGGGATGATGCCGCCAAATATGAGAACGAGTCAGGCCGCCGGCTGAAGATACAGCGCATTTACGACATGATACCTTCCGTCCTTGAAAACAAGAAGAAAAGGATTGTTGCAAAGGATATCGAGGATAAGAGAGGCAAGCGCATGAGCAACTATCAGGACGAGTTCGACTACCTCATCTCGGCGGGCATAGCCCTCGAAGTCAGAGCCGTCAGCCAGCCGTCCTATCCGCTGAGAGGGAACAGCGGCAAGAACCTGCTCAAGCTCTACCTCAACGACATTGGCCTGTTCACGGGTGCTGTCTTCCGAAACAACATGCTGCCGGTGATGAACAACGAGTGCAGCGTCAATCTCGGCTCTGTCTATGAGAATGTCGTGGCCCAGGAGCTCAAGGCCCACGACTTTTCGCTCTGCTATTACGACAACAAGAGCAATGGCGAAGTGGATTATCTCGTCGATGATGCCGACAACCTGACCACAATGCCCATCGAGGTGAAGTCTGGCAAGGATTACTCCGTCCACAGCGCATTGGACCATTTCCTCGGCAATCCGGATTACAGGATAAGGCGTGCGCTGGTGCTCAGCAACGAGCGGGAGATCTTCTGCCGCGGCAGGATAACCTACATGCCTATATATTATATTATGTTCCTCAGCCCGAGTGCATCAGATTCGGCAAAGTTCATCGAGATATGATGTAGCCCTGGGTAATCAACAACAATTCACTCAATCATGCAGATGTGCTCCTTGCTCTTGCGGTCATCGACGGTATATTGTAGAGACGTGGCATGCCGCGTCTCTACTAATGAATTTCCATTATGAAACCAGACTTTGCCAGTACGAATGCTCTTCTGCAGTCGAGGCAGCAATACCACTCCTTGTATATTGGATTTTTCTCTTGTTGTGTATGACCGAATATCTGGAATACGTTTCCTGTCAAGCGTACTGATGCGTCATCTGGGTCATGTTCGGTGACGTCTGCCCATACAGGAGAACCAAATTTGATGATGCCTCCTCTCTGGTATGAGGCATCATTAGCCATTTGCAACAAGAATTCTCTGTTTTTTGCCGTTTCGTTCAACGCATTGCAGATAGACTGGCAATCATCCTTCCTGACATCAAGTATCCGCAAATCCAACCAGCCAGGCAGTATTCCAGCATGGGACAACAGAGCCTCTCCTTTGTCCGTCTTTATGCACGTTGCTATCTTGAAAAGCTCCATGTTATCCTCATAAATACGTCCAATTTCAAGGGCATTGCTCTCATCCTTGCGCGAACAGTCAAGATCTGGTGTCAGATAATGAATGTCGTGATTTCCAAACAGCAGCGTGACGTTGTCAGTATTGCGATGTGCGTAGTCCAATAACTCCCTGAAATTCTCAATTGCATCTTCCTTGTTTATGTTTTCGAGGTGATTCTGGTATGGGTCAAGATAGTCGCCGAGAAATATTACAGGAATGTTGGAAAACCGTGCAACAGCCTCCTTCCAGAAAGCACGTCCATGGACATCAGGTATTATCAGTGCCAGCAATTCGGCATTCTCGTTGAATGCGTGTTCAGCACGGACTCTCTCAGCTTCCAGTCTTTTCCGTTCCAACTTTTCCTCGTATGCTCGTATTGCCGCCTCCCTTTTTGCAATCTCTTCAGCCGGAAGCTGGCAGCACTCAGGCATCTGGCTGTATTCCTTGATGCCTTTGGTGTGGATATATTCGTCCACAGAATTGTATGCAACACATCTGAGTTCTTCCCAGTCTAAATGTAAACTCTTGTCATAATCATATTTCATAGACATCCACATATCGATGCAGTAGTATCCTTTGAATCTTCTCACATGTCGTATATTATCCTCATCTTTTTCCAGGTATTTTCCGTTCTGATATGATACTTCGAGAGTTGAGCAGTCTATGAAAAAGTGCCACCCCTGTTTTTCCAAATCTGTTGCCTCATCTTCCGAATGTTCTTTTAAATACTTGTCTGTGATAGCCATGAGATGACGCTCAAATGCCTCAACTGCATACTTTTCTTCTCGTTCAGTCATATATCATTGTTTTTATTCAACTGGTTGTTGCCAGTTCAAATTCTTAAATCAGCCTATGGCTGTGCCCTATGTCGAATAAATCGCTGTGCGTTCCTGTAATATGTCGGAGCAAACGCTTGACATCATTTGCTTTTTTACTTTTGTCTGTTTGCTCTTCTATAATGTATTGAATCATAGCGGATTTATCAACATATTCACCATTACGTGCCGAGACAAAATCCGCATTGCCCCTGTCCAAGAACCTTCCCATAATGCCATCGTGTTTATTCGGCTGCAAAGATACGACATTTTTCCGATATTGTCAAATGTTTCGGCAAATATTTTTTCCTGCGGAAAAATTCCTCCATAAATTTGGCCATGTCGGCGGAAAAGTGTAACTTTGCAGCGCAAAAAGACAATCCTAAATCAAGAGTATGGATGATGAAATGACATACCGCAAAATCCATTTTGCCGTCATGGCAATTGAGAGCGGGGCGGCCAGGCTGCACATCAGTGGCCAGGAAATGGAGAAAAGGCTTCAGCAGCAGGACCTCATCCGCCAGCGGCTGATAGGGCAGTACGAGATGCTGCATACCCAGAGCCTTGACTATGTGGCAGATGATATCGCAGAAACCCTCATCAATTGGGAGAGTGGTAACGAATAGGGATAATTATATGAAACTGTACCACGGATCAAATATGGAGGTGGCCGTACCTCTTGCACATGCCGGACGCAGAAATCTGGATTTTGGCAGAGGGTTCTATGCCACGCGTCTGAAGTCTCAGGCGCAGAAGTGGGCTTCCCTCGTGGCCAGTCGCAAGGCAAGGAATGCTCAGAGCGTCGTAAACATTTATGAGTGCGATGAAGCGGAAATGCTGGCAGTTGGCTATAAATACAAGAATTTTCCCATATATGACATGGAATGGCTGGAGTTCGTAGTAGCATGCCGTCATGGCAATGACGAGACGGACTTTGACATTGTCGAGGGCGGTGTGGCAAACGACCAGGTAATTGATACTGTCGAAGACTATGAGATTGGACGCATTACTGCGGAGCAAGCTCTGGACCAATTGAGATACAAACAGCCAAACAACCAGATTTGCTTCCGAAATCAGGAAATAATTGACAGGTACCTGCATTTTGCAGGTGCGGAAACAGTCAACCCACAACAAATCGATTTATGAGAGATAACGTTCTGTGGCGCAAGATAGCCAGAATCATCATCATGATAGCCGACGGCTTGCAGATAAGCAGCGAGAGGGCACTTGACCTCTTCTATGGCAGCCGTGTATATACGATGCTCGTTGACCCCCGCTATGGACTTCAGACCATGAGCGACACCTACATTTACGATGAATTCATGATGGAGCTTCGTGGCGATGTCTCGTGGTGAGATGGAGTCACGGCCATGTCGAATACGCCCACATCTCCGAAAGGTAGTACCCTATCGCCTCATTTTTCCTTCGTCGTGCCTCTTCTCTTCCTTCATTCTATGTCCCATTAAAGTCCCATTAACGTCCCATTACCAATGGGACATAAACGGGGTTTTTGTCGGTGTTTGATGGTCATCACATAGGAGGTACATCGGGGAAACGTACGAGGCCGGCCGAAGGTACGCCAGAGACTCAGCGGCATGACGGACTTCCTGCTGCCCGCAAACTCATGTCTTGCAGGTGCTGCCCATCAAAAAAAGTGCCTCAGCTTACCGTTTCTCCATTCTGTATGGTGCCTGCAAGTTCCGCTTGCAGGCCAAAACGCCCCTGATAAACCAAGCCGAACCTTCCTCCAACCTCCTCATCCACCGCCATTTATTGGAAAATTGAAAAAAAAAACTCAATATTTTATAGGGGGGCGGCGAAAAAAGTTCGTACCTTTGCAGCCGATTTATAAAATCCCACTTTATAAATCAGCACAATTTTATAAAATATCATTTTATTCAAGTTTCGCAAGTATTAGCCCTGAAAGGGCGGCACATACCAGCGCAGGGCGTGAGCCCTGTGTATGAGGTTGTTATCCTGGTTAAGTCCTGTAAGGACGACACATTTATTTTCACCGTACGTACCATCTAAATGTGT
>JAZRYS010000096.1:0-11051 GCA_045600865.1 Candidatus Aphodosoma sp. | reverse complement strand
CCACTACAACGAGTGGATGGACAAGCACGGCATGGGGCATCTGAAAGTACCGTACCTGTCATGAACAAGGCTGTCATATATGCTCGCGTCTCCAGTACCGGTGACAGGCAGGACACCGCCCGTCAGGTGGCCGATCTGAAGAAGTATGCAGCGGCATCCGGATTGGAGGTCGTCAGGATCTTCGAAGAAAAGGCTTCCGGAGCGAGGAACGACAGGGAAGTGCTGGCCGACTGCCTGGCCAGCCTCCATGCGGGCGACGCCGACACGCTGCTGCTGTCAGAACTGTCACGCCTGGGCCGTAACGTCCGCAAGATCCTCGATGTGACGGACGATCTCACGAAAACCGGTATCAATATTCATATCCTGGATCTGAACATCGACACGATTCTTCCGGATGGGAAGGAGAACCCCATGGCCAAGCTCATGCTGACTGTTCTGGGCCTTGGCGCGGAGCTGGAGAGAAAGAACATTGTCAGCCGCCTGAACAGCGGCCGTCAGCTGGCCATCGAGAGGGGAGTGCAGCTTGGCCGTCCTGTCGGATCCGGTATGACTGATGAAGAACTACTGCAGAAGTATTCCTCCGTAGTGAAGCGCCTGAAGAAGGGGCTTACAGTACGGGACACGGCCGATGCATGCCAGGTTTCCACCTACACGGTTCAGAAGGTAAAGAAGGCTATGAAATAGGCTAATATCTTTTCGGTTTTGAGTTAATCCGAATAATGAAGCCAAAAAACACTATACCAATAGTGGCGAAAAACAGATAGGGGAACACCTCCCATTTCCAATCTATTATTTCGTACCACCTCAATAAGAACAATACTATTGGCGTAAACGACAGGATAGTGCAGACAGCAAGCCAGCACATCATCCTGCGGTTCGTCTCGCAGGAAGCGAATGTGCCGTACATGTTTGTATGATGGTGCTCGTGGCGGACATCAATTTGCGTGTGATGGCGTTCTATGGAGGAGGCGATAACCGAGTCCATCTTATTGGAGACCTTTTTAATGACAAAATCGGATATGTTGTCTGCCAGCCTTTCAGTGTTCGGCATCTGGCATTGCGACGACGTTACACCAAGCTTTGCCGCTGACTCTGCCGTATTGGCAATCTTCGCCAAAGACTCCTCCGTGATTTCCGCCGGGATTGTCTTCGGTATGGACTCCTTGACGATTTCCAGGGTCTTGTCATTCGTCTTCTTATATAACTCCGCACTTTCCTTGTAGTTCACGGATTCATTTTTACTGTCAACAATGAATTTCGTTGCAGCTTGCAGTTGCGCGTTGTATTCTTCCTCTGTCATATACTTATTATATTTTCATTCCTCCACCTTTTCCCTCCGAAATCTGTGGCTTTTGTTCTTTTTGGAGTCTCGGTTCATAATACCTTCCGTTTGTCAGGTTCAAAGCGGAACCATCCTGCCACCGGATATAATTGTCGGGATCCACAATAAGGCGGATGGATTTGTCCTTGTTATTGATGTATGATACAGTCTCAACTGTTCCGTCCGGGCGGAAGGATATATCGCAAGGTGTCCTTGGAGCGAACTCCGGACTGACGTTGTCGAGTTTCTGTATTATATCGACAAGTTGTTTCCGGTGCTCTCTCTCGATGGCGAGTTTGTATGCCGGGACCTGTTTTGTCAATGACTCCCACTTATCAAGCATTCCACGGAGCCTGTCAGATGAGACAAGGCTGCTGGCGTTGACCTCGCAGCCTTCCTGGGCAAGTGTCACCCTGAAGTCCGAAACGCCGCCATACCTGTCAAGCATAGGCTCAATTACCACCTTGCTTGCCAGAAGTTCCCTTTCAAGGGACTGCTTGCCGGCTGCCCTCATCATGACGGCATACAGGTCAACTCCCGGTGCATTTGCTACCTTTCTCTCGGATTCGGTCACGGATGGCTCCTGTGCCATGGCGGCCACAAAATCGAACCTGATCTTAGGCTTCTCCACCTCGACAGGCTTCAGGAGTTCTTCGCGGAGACTGTTCAATTCCGCAAAGATTGCCTGCTTGTCTTCTTTGTCCTCCACGTATTCCCGGAGTGCGTCCGTCTTCCCCTGGCGAATGGTGTGCTGCTTTTCTTTGAGGCTTTCGATGTTGTCCCGGATGGCGGCCGCCTCCTCACGGATTTCCTTCTTCGCTGCAAGGGATGCACTGCGGTTCGCCTCTGCGACAATACGGCCGACAAGCCCTATTGCGAGACCCACGACAGGATTTGCAAAGGTTATCATGGCCGCAGCTGCGGTAAGGATTCCCTTTGCTGTTGAAGCCTGCCGGATATCTGCCTCCAGACGGCCAATTTCTGCGTATTTTGTACGGAGAAGATTGTATTGGGACGATATTTCCTGACTGCAATTCCTATCAAGGGCCCTGTATTTATCGAACAGATTGAATGATTTATTACAGATTTCCTTGGCATCATCAATAAGCGGCTTATAGCGGCTGTTGTATGTGTTCCAGTAGGTATTCTTGTTTGCACGCTCGATACGTGCAGCTTCCCTCCTGGCGGCTTCCTCTTCTTCTTGTTGCTCCTTTATTGCCCTGGCCGTGGCCTCTGCTGCAAGCTGGGCGACACGCTGGTTCAGGAAGGCGTTGACGGCGGCCTCCAGGTCGGGCTTGTTCTGATCCGCGAGTCTCTGCGTCTGCTCGGCCTTCTGTTCCGGAGTGCCCTTCTTCTGCGCCAGGCAGTAATCGAAGGATTCCTCGACCCTGCGCTCATAGCTGAACCTCTTGTCAAACAGTTGTTCGCATTCCTGGTCGAATGCCACACGGTCAAAGCCACCCTTGACGGCTCCCTTTGTCGTGCTGCGGTGGTTGGTGAGAGGCGAGAGCTTGTATCTGTTCGATGCGTCCTTCCTGGCGACGATGATATGCCAATGCAGCTGCTCCTTCTTTTCTTCTCCCTTATATAGATGCGGGATTGCATAAGCCGTCAGGTTATGGCGGTCATCTATCCCTTCCCGGTGGAAGTTCCTGGCATAGGCATCCATGATATCGAACACATACTGTCTGCCGTTGGCGAGACGTTCCGTCAGATCTTCACCCATTGCGGCAATCTCCGGATCTGAAGGATCCAGCATGATGCAGTAGAACTTTGCATCGTCCCTGTGCAGTCCGGAGTGGTGTCTGTCAACCTTGTCCAGCACTTCGGCGGCGGTGACAACATGGCCCTCCATGTCGAAGAACTTCATCTGTTCATCCTGCGCTCCGAGTTCAAGGGCATCATCCAGATACTCCCGTAAGTCGTGTTCATCATAGAACACAGCACTTGCCGAACTACCGTTATTCTTGTAGTTCGACTTCGTTGACTGACCGGAGATTTTTGAATTCATGACAGTATTACTTTGATTGGTAAGATTGCAGAATTCCTACAAGAGTATTCAGCAGGGATTCGCAATTTTCAATTTTCTGCGACATCGGAGAAAGTATCTTTGACTCCTGTGCCTTGATGAATGCGATTGCCGTATCATCGCGTTTGACTGCGGTGTCGAGTTTCGCGTTAATATCCTGAAAGAGTTCCAGAGCGTTCTTCTTTCGGTCCTCCATTTCTTTCCGTTTCGTAGCGGAGCGCTCCTGTTGCAGTTTGTATACCGAAATCATTTCGGCGAGAACTTCCCGCTGCAACCGGCCTGTGCGTTCGGCTTCGGCGGCGATGAATTCGCGGGAGGATTCATCACAGCTGATGGTGGTAGTCTTGCGCTTGTTTGGGGTCTTTCTCATACCGCAAATATAGTTATTAAAATGTTATTACGCAACATTTTCGCATGGCTACCACCAAAACGGCTTTATACGATAGTGTAAGGCCGTTTTTGCCCCCTGCAAGGGCAAGATAAACGGTACATAGTGCCGTTTCATCTTGCTTATCTATACAGATAACGATGGTGGCGTACATGTGCGACCGGAGTACCTGTATAGATACCGGAGACAAGGGAAGTGAAACTTGCCGCGGTCGAGGGGCCATGCCGACAGCATCACCGAACCGGTTTACCGGTGAAGGGGAAGCGGCCGGATCACGAAGCTGCGCGAGTGTCCCGGCACCGACAGCCCGAGGCCTGGAGGTAGCGGTGAAGTCGGCACATTGAACCTACCGATGAAGAAAGAAGCACGGGCCATGAAGCCGGGTGCTGTACCAGTGTCCGCTCTTCTCTTCATCGGTTCCACTATCCGGCGAAGCCTGACATTCAAATACCCGGTTTTCTTTTGTTCTCTTGAAATACTACAAGAGTATTTTTATATTTGTGTCACATTCATAAATCTGTTACGCATGACGCGATTCGCTGAAAGGAAGAAGAAATGGGGCACTGAAATGGTATTCAAGTCCATCAGCCTGCCTGAAAATATCATCAAGAAAATGAAGCTGCTCCAGGAGATTTACCAGGACAAATACGAGCGTAAGGTTTCGTATGGGGAAATCTTCGAGCGCCTGTTCTCTCCCATGGCCCTGGGCAACGTGGATCCAGGAGTGTACTCCAGCTTCGCGTCTGCCTTGAAGTCAAGATCCGAATTCGATGAAGTGGTGAAGCGCCCGACAAGGATGCCGGCCGGTGAAATCGAAAGAAGGGAGAAGGGGGACGGCACCGGTATTCCGGAGGAAACGGGCAAGGAGCTGCAGGCGTTTGCCGAGAAGGAGGCCCGCTGCATCGAGATCGTGAAGGCCGCCTCCCCTGCCCCACCGACAGAAAAGAATTGGGCGAAGGGTGAATGGTTCGTCAATGAGAAAAGCGGGCTGTTCTTCCCAGTTCTGATGGGGAAATATGGCAAGACGGATTACGCGACTGTAAACGGAATAGTCTTCAACAAGTACCAGGTATCAGACAATGATCTTCTCTCCCCGGCTGGTGGCTTCATCAGGGTAAAGGTGAAGGACTGAACACCGTGGGTAGATCTGAAAGTTGGTAAGGAAAGGACAAACAGGGATAGCATACACTTAACATTTTGTCCAATAATGGGTAGCACGCACATTTTGACATTATGCAAACATTTACATACTTGACACTTTGTACCAATAAGCACTGAAAAATGGCAGTGCTACCCCCAATAAGGATATCCAACATTTGGGTCAGGGTTCACACAGTGTTCCATTTTCGCCTAAAAGAAATCAAGGCCGGGAGAAACCCGGCCTTGAAAATTAAAGATTTAGTTTAAATCTTCTGGTAGAATTGTAAACGTGAAGGTCGGAAAGTACCCACCATCAGGCGTACTATCTCCGCCTTGAGACAAGCATTTTTCATTGAAAATTTCTCTTCCTTCCTTGTCTCTATCTGAGTAATGCCAAGTATGGACAAGCTGTTTTTCTCCGCCATCTGACACAGTATAAATACTCACTTTAGCGTCTTGATTGTTTATGCAATGAGATAATGGTAAGTATGATTGCATATCTTCGTAGCGAGCGGACTTGGCAAGAATCTCCATATTACCTTCCCCTTCTTCCAACATAAAACAGAGATCGGTTGACGTAAGTTCTGATTTAATGGTAGATTCAACATATAAAGGCTGCCCGGATTCATTGCAAATCCATAAAGATGACACTGTATATGATAAATCACATCCGGTTAATAACCCTACTGCCAACAATAGGCAAAATACTAAATTAAAACGCCGCATTTATCATAGAAGATTTAGAAGGATATTTTGAAATCAGTTTTAACTT
The DNA here is from genome assembly GCA_045600865.1 of Candidatus Aphodosoma sp. Classification (GTDB taxonomy): domain Bacteria; phylum Bacteroidota; class Bacteroidia; order Bacteroidales; family Paludibacteraceae; genus Aphodosoma. Next base: position 5,401 of record JAZRYS010000096.1, on the reverse strand, counting down.
TAGGATGAGTCTATTACAATGGATGTTGTCTTATAATATAGTCTCCAATCTTTTCTGAAGCATTTACTGGGAGGAAAAAAGTCGGGAAGCGGTATTCTACCCACAATGTATCTATTAAATCACCCTGCGTATTATTTGCGCCGGCTGATACAGTAAGTTCTAGACTCCGATTGTATTCGCTGAATTCTTGTTCGCTACCATCCAGTTGGAAACCAGACTCATATTCATGTTTTAAGGAATAACCAAAATAGAAGTTACTCTCAAAAGACAGATTAATTGAGCCGCCTTCTGGCGGCATATCCATGATGCTAGGGTACGGATCCACTGGACGGCCATATGGATTCATGATTGCTTCAAACCTTTCAGAGCAAGAAGTCATACACATAGTGATAAGAAGCAACAAAGGACTAATTCGTTGATTCATACTATTGTCTATCAGACACTTGGGAAGTGTCTCAATTTATCTTTAAATTATCTCCAAGGATATGTCGGATAACGGTATAGGGTGTTATTTCCTATAATATACAATTTTTCATCATATATCATAGGGTATGGCGCCCAGAAATCAGAAAACCCCTTTTCAGGGCATTCAACATAATCTAATCTTTTACCCGTCTCTATGTCTAATATATCGAGCTTATTCTTTCTATTTATGAAGTAGGCGTATTTATCCTCCTGTGTAACATACCATGACCCATAATCATCAAACAGATATTTGACCTCTCCTGTTTTCTTGTCATAACCGATAGTGGCATTGACGGCGCATTTCATCAGGATGTCATTGTAGAACAAAACGTCCTGACAGGCATAAGCGCACATATCATAACGCTCCCAGATTTTTTTCCCTGTCTTGATATCAATAGCTATCATAGTCCTGTCTACATTCGAGTATATCGTGTTGCTTTCAAGAAAACAATGGGACGGAACAGAGGATTTACCCAAATGTTTTTTGAAGATTTCAGCCCCGGTTGCCCTGTCTATGATTACGACAGAAGTTTCAAATAGGGATTCATCTACAACAGAATCGGAGAAACAAGAAATAACCAGATGGTCTCCACACAAATATAAATCATTTATGAATGTTTTTTCGTCACAGGTATAATACAATTCGTTGATTTCATCATTGCTCATATCGACTTTGCAGATTACACAACTATCTTGGACAAAGTAACAATCTTTTCCACTACCAATTGTTGGCCTGATAGCATCATAAATTGATTTGCAGTCTCTTTCCCACAATTTTACACCTGTATTAATATCCAAGCAGACAGTGGAACGCAATCTTATGTCTTCATTTTGGTTGGTCTCATATTGAAAAACAAGTTTCCCACGATATTCATAGCCCTTTGCATCGAAATCACAGTATCGCCTATTGTCTATATCTGAAGGAAAATACCATTTTATCTCGCCCGTCTTGAGGTCCATCCCACACAAACGGTTATCCTCACACATGAAGCCGCCGTCATATATAGTTGTAGGGACCACCATCATACCTCCCGATTTAGGAAGATTGAGGATCCCAGGGCAAAATATTTCGGGAGACTCAAATGTCGGAATCTGTGCCGACCATTCAGGTTGCAATGAGCCTTGCTCATACTGCATCTTGCAGCATGAGCAAAGCAACAAAGAAACAAAACTAATAATTGTAATTAAAGTCCGAGCCATATGAGGTTGTACTAAGAATCTGTTTAAGTTTTGCCCTCATTGACGGATGACTGTTCATCTCCAGATGATTAACTCCCTTGACCTCAATATTTTTAACATTCGTTCCGGTCATCTTCGAGCTGTTGTTTGGGATGAAACCATCACTGTTCTCATACACGGTAACGTAACTGACATCGCACCATTTTACCCATAGGATTTTATGCCACTTTTCAATGCGATCCGTGTGAACTGCACCGATCATACTGTCCCACTCGTTATGCACATCGTATTGGATAAACCGCCTTGTATCTGTCCATGACGCAGCTGCGGAAAAATTCAAGGCGCTAGATGCGAGGTAATACGGACAAAATATCCCGAGTACTGCCGTTGTGGTTCCTGCAGCATAATGAAGAATTTCGAATGTGCTGCTTGTATTCAAAGCGGCATTATAGTATTGGAACGCGGATTCATCGTAACAATTGTCGGTAGTGTTGGTGTCATTCTCATATTTATGAAGTGCCGTGCCGGCTATTCGTACAAGCCTGTTGTCATCTTCGTTACCGTAAATATTAATGATTGGTTTTGACGATGTAGATGAATTCAGATTCCTAAGAAAGGAATTTTGTGAGAGATTCGGGTTCATATCTTCTGCGGCCTTTGTGGAATAATCAGCTTTCACATCTTCAATTGCATCGTCAGCCAAGGCTTTCCCAACTTCTCCTGCAAGACCCGAAGATATGCTGATAAGTGAAACCAATGCATTTCCAACCCCGGGTAGGAGAGAACCAACGGCTTGAGAACCTAAAATCAGATTAACCTGAACCTTTGACACAGCCTTCTTTGCGACATTGTTAAGGGACCTGTTCTTTAACGTTGTTACAATCCCCGCGCCTTGGTTCGGTGTCCCCGCCGTGATAATCGCCCGAATTTTGTTGTTTGACTGGGCCGCCTTTCTTGCAACAAGACCACCTGCACTATGCCCGAATACAATTGCTTTCTTTGATGAACTGACTTGTTTGTTAATTTCTGTGTTCAAGTCGTCTGCTGCAACACTAAGAGATGAATAACAAGACCAGCCAATACTCGTTCCCCGATTATTATAAGGAGTCAAGGCATATTTGTAAGTGTCCCATGTATATCTGTCATCACCAAATCCGTGAACCCAATACACTTTGTTATAATTTGTCTGTCCGGATGCTAAAGAAAACGCTGACAGAATCAATATCGATGATATTATGATTTTTTTCATGGCATGACTATTTAATGTTGAACTTTACGGTATTCCGGCTATACTCCTTCTCCAATACCTTCAGCATAGGGGTGCCGTCATTCAGGCATGATATTTCCTCAATGACAGTTTTAGACGGATTATCATCGGAAACTTCTTTTACGGGCATATTAGTACTCTTAGTTGCACGGGAATTGCCTTCAAAAGAATGTCTGCAACGCACTTTTAGCTTGCCTCCTTCAAGTTGATCATAACCATAATTCTTAGAAATGTCATTGGAAAGAATTGTTCTCACCATTGTACCTTCCGAAGCCTTTGTTCCACTTATATATTGTTCGAGGATGACCTTGTCACCTTGCTCATATATGCTATAGGAAGGTACTTCTCCGGCTTTTGTAGCACATTGCTCTGCCATTTTGTTGCGAAGCCAATTAATGTCCCGCTTGACTCCGGATTTGGTTTCGGCGGATGATTCAGCTTTTGCCTTTTCAAATTCATCAAGATATTCCGAATAGTCCGGCATTGGAACTTCATTTTGGGACAGGACTTCCCCTTTGTTGTTATAAGTGGTTGCTATGCCATCTACAATTTCCACCTTTGCAACACATTTGGAAAGATCCATCTCAGTTTCATGGAAAGACAGCAGAGGATTGATTTCGGGATTCAAATCAGTCTCCTGTGTGTATTCTGAGCGTCCGTCTTGATAAATGGAAGTGCTCTCAAAGATATCAGCACAAAATGGAATCTGCTCTGAAACTGACAAGGTGTCAGGGACGTTATCGGTCCCAGCTTTAGTTGATGGTGTCATTCTTTTCTTATAGTATTCACTCCCTTTCATAGCAGATAGCGTTCCGGCATCAATAAAATCCGCATCTGCTATTTCGTCCAGGGGACGGTCATACGTGATAAGCCTATAATCGGATACGATCTCAACGGCGAGGCTTCTTTCATCAAGGGCAGCTTGTTCTTGTTCTTCAATTGAACTCTCACGCTGTTCAGAAATATTGCAGGAAGCAATGAGTGCCAACGCAAATGGAAGAATTACAATTTTCTTTTTCATACAATCGCTTTATATTGATTACCTATATTACAAATTGTCACCCAATGAGTGATACAGCAGGGAGTTAGGCTGCATAGCTATTCGGATATCTCTACCCATATAGACTATTCAAAATTTGGGATTAAGTTACAAAGATGACCGTTTCTGTCTGTCACCCGAAAGGGTGATTTTATGTCAGTGCATGAAAAATCACCCTTTCGGGTGACAGCATATCAACATATTTATTATCTTTGACATAATTACTAATCACAGAAGAGATGGAAGAAAACAACAGTCATACAATCAACACATTCGCCTGCAACAATCCGTCAGGCACAGACTACATATTACGTATCATTGATGTGGCTTCCAGGTTGACCAATACCAGCATGCTCCTATATGACTTTGAGAAGCGTTCCGTCATCCATAAATCAGTGAAACTGTTATATATGGATGAAGCGACGATTTCCGACATACAGAGGGATAGTTCAAATCCGTATTGGTCCCTAGTTACCCCGACGGACCTCAACGTGCTGCTTGGCGTTGAAAAAGCCTACTTCAATATCCTCAAGTCCTTCTCTCCCGAACAGCAGATGAAACATACACTTGTCATCAATTTCAACATACTCCTGAAAAAAAAGGAACAGATTGTCACCCAGAAATTCTCACCCTTGAAGTTGCAGCAGGATGGGACTCCAAGTCTCGGGCTGATCAGTGTCACGCAAACAGCAAACGAAACATGCGAAAGGGCAGCCATCTTCGGCAACGGATTCAGATATGCTTATGATTTCCAGACCAGAGAATTTGTCTTGATTCCCCAAAGACTGCAGCTGACACTTATAGAAAAGGCCATTCTCTCCTTCGCATCCAAGGGATTGTCCACGGAGCAGATTGCAAAGGAGTTGTACCGTTCCCCAAATACAATCAAGACACACCGGAAAAGGCTTTTCGAGAAACTGAAAGTATCGACCATTGCCGAAGCGGTAATGCTAGTGGACAATTACAACTTGTATTAAGGGACTGCGTTATCCACTGCAAAAATATTTTTTGAATAAAACTCTTAAATGTGCGTGCTACTCCTTATCTGTCAAGAGTATAATAAAGTAACATAGTAGTAAAGTAATAAAGTGGTAAAATAATATTTATATCTTACCCTTCTCCTTTCTTTCTGCTGTTACCCTATCAAGGGCATCTTGTAGATTGGAAGGTAGCACTATGTTTTCTCTTTCTTTATTAAACATTTCCCATCCCCCTGGGGTTGACATTAAAGCCAAAAATTTTGCCTTCATCTCCGGTATCTCTGATTCATCAGCACCGAGCATACGGAAAACGTTTTCTACGGATATCTCTGAGGAATTGATGGCATTGGTAAGATCCCTATGTACGGCCTCCTTTTCCGCTTCCGTGACATCATCATGTCCTGGAGCACTACCCATCGCAAGAGCTGAAACCTTTCTGGCCTGTTTAAGTTCAGCCTCTCGTTGGATATC
>JAZRYS010000095.1:0-4377 GCA_045600865.1 Candidatus Aphodosoma sp. | reverse complement strand
AGCTCTGTAAGAGCGACATAATGTAGCACAGGGCGTGAGCCCTGTGTAAAAATGGTAAATACGTTAATAGAGTGCCGTAGGTACGACACATTTAGATGGCACGTACGTTGAAAATAAATGTGTCGTCCTTACAGGACTTAAATATTATAACAACCTCATACACAGGGCTCACGCCCTGCGCTGGTATGTGCCGCCCTTTCAGGGCTAATACTTGCGAAACTTGAATTATTTAACCTTAAAAACTGTATCAAGTGGGGCAGAGGACTTGTTCCCATGCTCCATTTGAGCAGAAGTTCATGGCAAATTAAATTACGAGTGATTCCAATCTCACGCAGAACCCGCAGACTTATGGGAATTCTTTCTGCGGGTTCTGCGAATTCTGCGTGAAAAAATCTAATTTATTTTTTGCCATATCAAAAATAAGTTGTATCTTTGCAGCCCGATTACAAATTGCAAGATTTGTGTAGAGACGTGACCGATTCGGGATAAACACAAAAAACCATTGTGACATGGAAGAAATCTGGACAAGGAAATACCCTGTGGGCAATGACGATTTCGTCAGCCTGAGGAAGGACAATGAACTCTATGTAGATAAGACGGAACTTATCTGGCAGATGATGCAGTTGAGCCGTTGGATATTCCTCAGCCGTCCGCGCAGGTTCGGCAAGACTCTGCTGACCTCGACGCTCCAGGCATATTTCGAGGGACGCAAGGAACTGTTCGAGGGACTCGCCATAACGAAATACGAAAAGGAGTGGGTGAAATATCCAGTGTTCCATTTCAATCTGTCGGAAGTCAAGGACTTGCCATTAGAAGAGATACAGCCGAGAATAGGACAGCAACTGAAAGAGTATGAAGTAATATATGGACGAGACGAAGATGAGAGGACGCCTGGTGCAAGGCTTTCAGGACTGATAAAACGTGCCTACAAACAGACAGGTCTTGGTGTAGTGCTGATATTCGACGAATACGATGCACCGCTGCTTGGCAAGTTGGGCGATTCCGAACTCCTTGACAAGACCCGCACTATAATGCAGGAGTTCTACACCCCGATAAAGGCATGTTCGGCATACGAGCGGTTCACCTTCATCACGGGCATAACCAAGTTCTCGCAGCTGAGCATATTCTCGACCCTGAACAACCTGAAAAACATATCGATGCTACCGCAGTTTGCTGCCCTTACTGGTTTCACGGACAAGGAACTGGATACATACTTCCACCCAGACATAGAGCGTCTCGGCAGCACGATGGGCATTGGCTATGACGAGACTCGCGAGATGCTCCGCAAGCATTACGATGGCTATTACTTCACAAAGGCAAAAGTGGCTGTATATAATCCATACAGTCTTCTGAATGCATTCGCCGACCAGGAGATGGAGGATTACTGGTTCAGGACTGCCACACCGTCTTTTATATTTCAAGTGATGCAAAAGCACAAGACCGACATCACCTCACTTGAGCGGCTGATGGCTCCTGCCGATGGCTTTGACGTACCCACAGAGGCAATGACCAGCGCTTTGCCTATGCTGTATCAGAGCGGATATCTGACAATAAAGGATTATGACCCTGAAACATACATATACACCTTGGATTTTCCTAACTTGGAGGTGAGAACAGGTTTCATCAAGGGGTTGATGAATGCTTATTTGGGATTAGAAAAAGCCGATACTCAGGTGGGCTTTGCCCTGAAATTCTGGCAGGCACTGCGCAAGAACGACATCGAACTCGCCCTCCGTGAGATGAAAGCCTATATGGCAGGTCTGCCATACGTCGAGGGCTTCAAGAAGAAACTCGATGAGGTCAAGACAGCCGAAGGTTTCTACGAGTGGACGTTCTACATAATATTCTCGATGCTCAACGTCTATGTCCGCACCCAGGTGAAGTGTATCAAGGGGCGCATTGACATATTGATAAAAATGCCTGACACTATCTATGTGATGGAACTCAAGCTGCACGGAACGCCTTTGTCAGCCTTGAAACAGATTGAAAGTGGGGATTATGGCGTGCCATACACCACCGACGGCCGCAAGATAGTGAAAGTCGGCATACGCTTCGACATGACCAAGTTGGCTGTCAGGGACTGGAAAGTAAAAACGGAATAAATGAACAAATCGCTGTTTATACTATTGCTATGTCTGCTTTCGGCAGCAATGTCTGCCCAGCAGATGACAATTACTGACTTTGAACTCAACCTCCGCGACCAGACGGCCAACAACGAGGAGACAAAGGTGATTGACGACAACGGCAATCCGTGTGCCCTGCCGACCTCTGCATCCGGATGCTCGTGACCGATATGACCAATGCTGCCTTTGTGCAACGCCTGAAAGATGCCGGTGGCAAATACATCTATACCAATCTTGAGGAGTTGGACCTGCTGCGACAGTTGCAGACCAACGGCATGAAGGACGTTGGCAAGATAATATGTCTCTGTTTCGACAACGGCATTTACGGCCAGGAACGTGTGGGTAGCCAGTCGGTTACCGCCAGGCAGGCAAGAATGTCGAAGAGACACACCACATGCTACGCGTGTATGGCTTCACCGTATTTCCATATCTGCCAGGAGTTGAACAGGTTCTGGTAGATGGAATAGAATGCAAGTACGCAAGAGGCCAGTGGGGTCAGATAGGTGTTGGACATCCAGATGCCCATGGCCGAATTTTTCTGGCCAAGCAACTGGCCTCCTGCCATTATGTCGCCATAGTGGCGGCCAAGCAGTTTGCCTACACCGAATTGTATGATGCATATAACGAGAGCGATGACGGCAAGCCAGCCGATGCTCTCCCAGTTGCCTTCGCCATGCAGGAAAATGAAGTCGATAGTCTGTCCGAGGGTTATCAGCAATGCACAGGCCCACAGATAAAAGGCAGCTCCTTTCCATCGGGCGAGAACGCCATTCACCTTAGGCAGGAACAGCTGCAACAGCAATGCGATAAAAAACGGTATCGCCAAGACTGATGCTATACGTTTGAGAATCAGCCAGAACGAATCGATGAAGGGCATCGACTGGTTTATGCCGATGAACGAGAAGACTATGGGTGCAACGACAGCCACCATGAGGTTGCCAATCATCGTGTAGGTTGTCACCCGGACACGGTCTGCCCCAAGCTGGCAAGCCACTACTGCCGTGGATGACGCCACAGGACAGAGCACGCATATCAGCAGCCCTTCCGACAATATCGGGTTATTGGTGAGGACGAACATGGCTATATAGCCTCCGACACTCACGATGACCTGGAACGCCACAAGCCAGGCATCCATCCAAGTGGGCCTCAACGACCGTATATCCACCGCACAGAACGTCAGTTGCAGTATGGCAAAAATGACGTATGGCATGGCCGCAGCCATCAGTCCGCAGTAACTATGTGTCAGTGTACCAAGCACTATGGCCGCTGGCAACACGAATGGTTTTATCTTTTCTTTCATCTCGAAAACGCTTTCCGAAAAAAGTCTGCAAAGGTACAAATTTTTCCTCAATCCAAGGCTGCAAATTCAAAAAAAAATTGTACCTTTGCATCTTGAAAAATAAATAAGACAATTATGATTAAAATAGCTATTATCGTTGCTCTCGAGGCTGAATTCAATTTGACTCTCGGGCTACTGCAAAATCCTAAATATGAGGCAGACAGCCTTTATGTGCGTGGAATAATCGGTAACCATGAGGTGCTGTTGATGCAGTCGGGCATAGGTAAGGTGAATGCCGCTTCACGCCTCACTACACTCATTCATCTTGAACATCCAGACCTCGTCATCAACTCTGGCGTTGCCGGAGGCCTCGGCAAAGGAATCCGTCAGGGCGATATCGTGATAGGTACTGAGTATGCATACCATGACGTATGGTGTGGGGCAGGGGAGTATGGCCAGGTGCAGGGTCTTCCTCACCATTTTGCTGCTGGCAAACGTCTGATTGCCGCTGCCCGTACCCTCAAGAAAGATAAGGTGCGCTTTGGCCTTATCGCCACTGGCGACCAGTTCATCGACCATATTGAGCAGATCAATGCCATCAAGAAACTCTATCCGGATGCTGAGGCTTGCGACATGGAATCAACTGCTTTCGCACAGGTGTGTCATCTGCATGATACAGAGTTTCTTGCTTTCCGTATAATATCAGATACCCCTGGTATGGAGGCGGACAATCTCGGGCAATATACCAACTTCTTTGCGGAAGCCCCAAACGAGACATTTCATCTCCTTACAGAACTAATTAAAGCCATTTAATAGACAATTATCAATTATCAATTACTCAAGTTTCGCAAGTCACAATAAGCTCTGTAAGAGCGACATAATATAGCACAGGGCGTGAGCCCTGTGTAAAAATGGTAAATACGTTAATAGAGTGCCGTAGGTACGACACATTTAGATGGTACGTACGGTGAAAAT
>JAZRYS010000094.1:0-3145 GCA_045600865.1 Candidatus Aphodosoma sp. | reverse complement strand
AAAGTTACTAAATATCAGCGATATACGCAAATTTTCAAAGAACTATTTTGCCACTCAAAGTGTTAAATATTGGTAAGATCAATCCCACGACATAAGGCACTTTTGGGTCGCGTTTTTTAATACAATTTTGAACACCCTACCTTTCAGGGCGATTGCGTAATAATGTGTTGTTGTCAATTATCAATTGTTATTTCACTACAATATTGACAATTTTGCCTGGCACGATAATCTCCTTGACGATGCTCTTGCCTTCCATCAGGCCTTTCTCTGTCAATGCGCTTATCGCAACTTCGCGAACCTGCTCCTGTGTTGCGTCAGCAGGAACCTCAACTGTGACTTTTACCTTGCCGTTCAACGATATAGGCATCTTGACAGCACTCTCGACCAGCCATTTCTCGTCTGCCTCTGGGAAACGTGCGTCGCATATCGTTCCCTCACCGCCACAGGCGTGCCAGAGTTCTTCTGCCAGATGTGGTGCGTAAGGTGCTATGATTGTTGCCAGTGGTTCAAGCACTTTGCGTGTATGGCATTTCAATGCTGTCAACTCGTTCACGCATACCATGAATGCAGGTATCGTTGTGTTGAACGAGAAGTTCTCTATGTCCCAGCGCACCTTCTTTATTGTCTTGTGCAGCGACTTCATCATCTCTGCCGTTGGCTCGGTGTCATCAATGCACCAGCCGTTCTCGTCAGCATAGAGTCGCCACATCTTCTTCAGGAAACGCGATACGCCATCTATTCCCTTGGTGTCCCATGGCTTGCTTTGCTCCAATGGGCCGAGGAACATTTCGTATAGACGCAATGTGTCTGCTCCATAACGCTCAACAATCATGTCTGGGTTGACAACGTTGAACATCGACTTCGACATCTTCTCAACTGCATAGCCGCAGATATATTGCTGCTCGGCAGATTTACCAAGATATGGATTGTCTGCATCGAGAGTTGATGAACCATCCGAGAAGACGAATTGTGCATCCTTGTATTCTGGGTTCCAGTTGCGGAAGGCGTTAATGTCGAGAATGTCGTTGTTGACGATGTTTACGTCAACGTGGATTGGCTGTACGTGGCCTTTGTACTCTGGGTTGTCGATGAGGTTGTAGGAAACGAAGAGATTGCCAGTGGCACCCTCGCCTGTGAAACGATACACGAAGTTCGAGCGGCCTTGTATCATTCCCTGGTTGACGAGCTTCTTGTATGGCTCATCTTCGCAAACGATGCCAAGGTCGTAGAGGAACTTGTTCCAGAAACGTGAATATATAAGGTGTCCTGTCGCATGTTCTGTTCCGCCTACATACAGATCCACGTTCCTCCAGTACTGGTTTGCACTCTTTGATACGAGTTCCTTGTCGTTGTGAGGGTCCATGTAGCGGATGTAGTATGCCGAAGAACCTGCAAATCCTGGCATTGTGTTGAGCTCCAGAGGATAGCCCTCTTCGGTGCTCCAGTTTATGGCATTGCCCAATGGAGGGCGTCCGTCGTTTGTTGGTTTGAAGGATGTTATCTCTGGCAGCAGCAGTGGCAGTTTCTCTACATCCAATGTGTAAGGAATGCCATCCTTATAATATATAGGGAATGGCTCGCCCCAGTATCTCTGGCGGGAGAATATCGCGTCACGCAGGCGGTAGTTCACCTTCACCTGTCCGATGCCTTTCTCCTTGATATAGACCTTCATCTTGGCAATTGCCTCTTTTACCTGCAGACCGTTCAGGAAACCGGAGTTGGTTACGATTCCCTCCTTTGCGTCATACGACTGCTCGCTCACGTCAGCACCCTCGATAAGCGGCACTATAGGGAGGTCGAAATGCTTTGCAAAGGCGTAGTCGCGCGAGTCGTGTGCTGGCACTGCCATGATGGCTCCTGTACCGTAACCTGCCAATACATAGTCTGATATATAAATAGGTATCTCCTGTTCTGTCAATGGGTTGATGGCGTAGGCACCTGTGAAGACGCCTGTCACCTTGCGGTCGGCAATACGCTCACGCTCGGTTCTCTTCTTCACCATTGCAAGGTATTCGTCAACAGCGGCTTTCTGTTCTGCAGTAACAATCTGCTCCACATACTGGCTCTCTGGCGCAAGCACCATGAATGTCACGCCAAAGACGGTGTCTGCACGGGTGGTGAATATCTCAAGGCTGAGCTCTTTGTCTTTCACCTTGAAGAGCATCTCTGCACCTTCCGAACGGCCAATCCAGTTCTTCTGAGTCTCTTTCAGCGACTCTGTCCAGTCAAGGTTGTCCAGCCCTCTCAGCAGACGTTCTGCGTATGCCGAAACTCTCAGTGACCATTGGCGCATAACTCTCTGTTCCACTGGGAAGCCTCCACGAACCGAAAGGCCTTCAGATACCTCGTCGTTAGCTAATACGGTGCCAAGTTCAGGGCACCAGTTCACCTTGGTGTCGGCCAGATAGGCAATCCTGTAGTTCATCAGGCGGTCGCTCTTCTCCTTCTCGCTCAGTGTATTCCATGCAGGGTTTTCCTTCTCGAAACGTGCTATGAGGTCGCTTATTGGCATGGCCTTGCCCTTTGCCTCGTCGTAGTAGTGGTTGAACATCTGGATGAAAGCCCATTGTGTCCATTTGTAGTATGCAGGGTCGCAGGTGCGGACTTCTCTGCTCCAGTCGAACGAGAAGCCTATCTTGTCCAACTGCTCACGATAGCGGTTGATGTTCTTTTCGGTGGTTATTGCCGGGTGCTGCCCTGTCTGTATTGCATATTGTTCTGCCGGCAGGCCGTAAGAGTCGTAGCCCATTGGGTGCAGCACGTTGTATCCACGCTGACGCATGTAGCGTGAGTAGATGTCCGATGCTATATAGCCGAGTGGATGACCGACGTGCAATCCTGCTCCCGAAGGGTAGGGGAACATGTCGAGCACGTAGAATTTAGGTCGTTTCTCGTCAACCTCAACTTTGTAGATGTCATTCTTTTTCCAGTACTCCTGCCACTTCCTTTCAATCTCATTGAAATTGTAATCCATAGTTTATATGTTGTTTTAATGGTTTTTGTTTAATTGACTCAAGTTTCGCAAGTATTAGCCCTGAAAGGGCGGCACATACCAGCGCAGGGCGTGAGCCCTGTGTATGAGGTTGTTATCCCTGTTAAGTCCTGTAAGGACGACACATTTATTTTCACCGTACGTGTCATCTAA
>JAZRYS010000093.1:0-16637 GCA_045600865.1 Candidatus Aphodosoma sp. | reverse complement strand
TAAATTACCTGCCAAATACTGATTCTTTTGGCAAGACACGTCAAATATTAAACGGCATTTCATGCGCACAAAGGCGCAGTGCTCCTCGCTATTCATGAATTCTTTGGCTATAGTTTTTCAATTTGTTCAACGGACAAGCCTGTTGATTTCACAATTGTGTCCATAGGAACATTTAGAGTCTTCAAATTGTGGGCTATCTCAATTGCCTTTTCATTACGACCTTTTTCCAATCCTTCTTCGGTGGCGTGTTCCATCACGGAGAGATTAGTACGATACTTATTGAGACTGTTAAAGTACTTGCGGCGCTCCTCGGTATTCATGTGACTGAGCTCCGAAACGCTTCCCATCTTACTGAAGATTGGTTGCTGTGCCTGGAAAGGTAATGTGTCTGTCATTGTCTCCATATTCACCAAATTATATAACCAATATTCTATCTGAGACTTTGGATATGCCTCCGGCTTATCCTTGTAGTCAACCAGCTCAAGTGTAAAGGCTTTCAGTTTTTCCGAGAATATCTCGCCAGTCTCATCGACCTTCAATTGTATGGTGCGAATCGCCTGTGGTTTCAAGCCCTTCATGTGAAAGTTCAGGAAGAATACGCCATAAACGGGATGAAGGTCGAAGTTCCAGCTCGTGCCCTTTTCACCTTGCTCTGATATAGCATGTGACAGGTAGTAGAGAATACGGTTGCTGAAGTGCGTCTGTCCCTTGTTCTGCATCTCCACGATAAACTCACCGCCGTCCTGGGTCTTGCAACGGAGGTCATAGATTACGCTGCGCATGTCCTCACCGTCCGCTTCCATCTCTTTGTCGAGGAAAATCACATCCTCGATAGGTGAAGCAGGATTCAGCAAGTCGGTGAGAAAGGCAATCATGATGTCCTTCTCGCCAAATACCTTCTTGTATCCGTAATCGGTCAATGGATTAAGGTAGCGTCATTCTATGTTGTTTTCTGCCATAATTCTATATAGTTTAAGAGTCTTTCAGATACACATGTTTTGTGTTGCTCGCGCTCTTTGAGCGCAAAGGTACAGTTTTTTTCTCAATTTCAATCGTTCTTTACCAAGAAAATCTCAAATTATATGCTTTTTTAACTATTTCAGTTGATTTCAAGTTCTTAACTCCTTAACTCCACAATTGAAACGGCCGCAGGGGTTTTTTGTTCAAATCAGTTAAAATCTGTGAAAAAGTCGAAGGAATCGAAAAAGTCGAATGGGTTTTCACGAATTTTGGAAAATCGGAAACTATTAATCGGTGAGGAATTGGGTCGAGTAGAGCGGAGTGATTTCACCTCCACCCTCTCACAGAACCACATTGCGATGTATTAAAAAATTCAGAATTGAAGGTAAGATGAATGATAACCTTTGCGCATTGTCGATTGATTATAGGAAATTACGTCTTTATTGTCTGCGTATTTCCGACAAGATTCTTATTGCTGGAAATGGTGGCATCAAGGGCACGCAAACTTATCAGGAAAATATAGAACTGAATGGTTATGTCATGGACTTGCAGGTTTTTGACAAATTGCTCAAAGAGTCACAGATCAATGGCGACATTACTATTGAAGATAATAAGATTATTGGAATCGAAGATTTGATTTTTGAAATATGAAGATACACAGCAAACTTTTTGTGAGTCCGTATCCACCAAGAAAGACATAGATGGGCACACACATGCTGCACAACTTTTTCAGCACATAAGTCAGGTGGTCGCCATTCCAGAAAGTCAGGAAATTGGTGCATTGTTCCACGGTATCATAGTTGCTGAAGAGGTGTAGCCACAACATCATCAGAATTGCAATCCCTTTGATTTAGGTTGTTTGTTGTTTCGTCATTAAATTAGATAGTATTCAAGTCTCTCAAGTTCTTCAAACTCTCTAAACTCAAGGAGTTATATAGTTTTTATTTTTTCAGAAAGTTTTTATGGTTACTGGTCCGACAAGTCCTGACGGCAACAGTTTTTTTTCTGCTCGTCGGTATTTGCCGTTTGTCCAAATGCCCTCGAAAGGAGGATTTCCGTTGTCATTACCAAGTAATGCATTTGCCCATGTGTTGACAACCTCAATGCGCAGATGATTTTCGCCTTTTCTGATGGCTTTGGAAATGTCTATTTCATAAGGTGCAAGCCATGCAGTACCGCAGCAGATGTCGTTTACATACACAGTTGCAATGTTATATACCTTACCGAGCGACAATATTGCGCAGGAACTATCAAGGGTAAATTCCGTATCGTAGGTAGCACGACCGGAATAATATTTTATTTGCCTGTCAGGTTTTGCTGTCCAGTCGAAAAGTGTATCGGTGGTAATGACTTTGCCAGTTTTTTCAAAGCTGATAGTCCAAGGGGAAGGGTGAGAGGTGAGGGTTGAGGGTTGAGGGTTTTCGTTTTCGTTTCGACTTTCATTCGTCAGGATGAAGAATATCGAATGATGACTATGTAGCGTGACATTATCGGAATATTCGCTGATGATGCTGTCCATCGGATTGTAAGTGTAGCAATACTGGCGATGGCTGCGGAACTGTGGACTGAAAGTGATTGCCGAGTCGGTCAGGTTGCTGATGAAATAATAATCTTCATTGTCTGTCTGCCTGTGGCAGTAGTCTAAACCCTCTGGCAGCACTATGTCGCGCTCGATTCCCAATGTGCTTAAATCGCTTTCTGTCCAAGGTGTTTCTATGATTTTTAACCCTTGCCGACTAAGCCTGTCCAAATCTTCTCTAATGCTATTTATGTTGTCAGGGTTGAGTTTATGTGGTTGCGGCACTACCAATACCTTATAGTGCATACCACCTCGTGTGACCAATTCCCCATTCTCAACTCTTGCGTCACGCAAGACGTCGTGGTTGAAGGAATCGTATTTATAACCATGTAGCGGATTGGTGAACATATCTGCCTTGGTCATATTTGCTGTGTGGGTGACTCCAACAGGGGAGACTTCCATCGGGATGCCCAGATTGGCAAGACGTGCGTTTTCCTGTTCGATTAGCTTGTTTCCAAATAGTCCTGGGAGCGAACCGACGATGCGCTCTGGCAATAATGCTCTGCGTGGGATTTCGTCGCCTGTATATACGGCAATGTCAACTACAGGTTTGCCTGTCTGTAATATTTCCTGACAACGGGAAACATAACTATTGAAAGCCTTCATCTCGCTCCACCATGTGTTGTCGCGCTGAAAGAATGTGCCGATACCATCAAGAGTCATGCCGGGCTGACGGTCGAGCCAAGGATTATGGGTGTTTACATGATAAACAATGGAATTGATGCCGAGGCAGAAATTTCTGTCGAGCAAAGGTTTTAATGTTGCAGGAGTCTCATCCCACGTTGCACGTACATTGGTGAAGCTTTCAGCCTGTATGATGTTTTTGCCATAGATATGAGCACCGCTTACGGCATCGAGCATGTCGTTGGGCTTGTCGTGTGTGGGTGAGTTGAGCCAAAACTCTCCCATAGGGTAGTCGGCATGTTGATAATGAAGCATTCCGTCGCTGACCATGGTCGGTGCAACACATTCACAAGATAATTCCACATTATACTGTTTTGCTAACTTGCTTACTTCATCAAAAAAGATGTCGTTAATAAGTTCAGCAATTGTAAGCCGCACATCACGCAAGACGGTTTCCGTTTTTTCAGCCGAAACCATTGGAACACCAGCAAACAATGGCAGCCAAGGCATTATGCTGTAGCCTCTGCGCTTTTGGAATTCATCAGGAAAAATGTCGCTCCAGTTTTGTGAGCCACATTCCCAACTGTCAACATGCAGACGAGTCAGCACTCGTCTCGCTACATCTTTCGGAGCACGGTCGTAGATGTCAGAAAACCAGTTGTCGAACTGCTTGCGGATAGCATTTCGTGAAAACTTATCGCATTCCAGTCCCTTGCCACCGCCACCAGTGGCATTTTCATGTTTGGTACTCGCATGACCAATCCAGAGGATGTGCCATTTGCCTTTTTTCAGTTTTTTTATTGTGGAGGGATTGATTTGAAATATCTCAGACTGCGGGTAATAGGTTCCAAACGCATTTTCCTGTGCCACACGCCATACAGCCCCACTTTTTGCCTCATAGTTGTCAACAACAGGCTCAGACGACAGGATTAGTCTGCCAAGTTTGAGATTTGGTTTCCATTTAGCCGCATCCAAATCTTCCGAACCAGGGTCACTACCTTCTGGTGACCAGCAGAACTTGAAATACCTGCCTTTGGTTGGAGGAATAGCGTATGTTGCATATTCATCAGTGTCCTGCCAACCTCTGCGTGCTGGTTCGATATTCCTGACAAAATGATATTCCTTGCCATCGTCAGAGGCATAGACATTCCATCGGTGAGCCTGGATATTGTTACCACCAGTGATGATCTTTACGCTCCGAAGCACAAAAGGTTGCTTGTAGCTCATCACTATCTCGCAAGGTGTCTTTGATGAGAAAGGAAATTCCACGGATGCCTCTGGCTGCTGGTCATCTGCATATTTTGCAGGATAGGCATAAACACCTATTGTATTTGGCAAAGATTGAATTTTTTCTATCTCTGCTGATTTGCCAGAATAAAGGGTGTCACGAAAAACCACCTTCTGCATGGATTCTTCTTCCGTTATCCATGGACCACCGCCAAGTGCAAAACCATCGCAGAAATGAATACCCATATCAAGATGCAGGCTGTCGGCAACTTTATACACGGTATCAATACGTTTCCACCAGTTTGGAGTCAGTTGGTCGGAATCGCCATTGTATTGTGGGGCAAGTTTAGAGTCTTTGATTGGCATCAGATAAAAACCACCAATCCCGACATCAGCCATGGCTTTAAGGTCGGCACGTATTCCTTCATCGCTCACGGCTCCATACATCCAGTACCAGAATGTCCAGGGTTGTCGAGTGGATGTCTTTGCAGACATTATCTCCACTTGCAGCAAAAGGAACAGAAAACACAATGCCCCTTTAATGTTTTTTATGCACATGCGGTTTTACGATTTTGCGGTTCAAATTGCAAATAAATTGTAAATTGTAAATTATTTTGACACTGACTCTGACGATAACGATAACGATAACGAAAACCGCATAAACGTTCAAAGCAATTGTCTTAACTACTTAACTTCTTTAACTCCTTAACTCCTATTGTCAATTATCAATTGTCAATTGTCAATTAAAGCCTTAGCATTGTCGTTTTTATTCAAATTTCAGGATGATGCTGTTTTTGAATGTTTCATTCTTTGCCCAGTATGGTTGTGCTGACGGACCGTTAAGGTCGGTGCAGTTGACTTTATTTCTTACAGCAGGGATGACGTTCAGTATGCTTATACCCGTTTCTGGCAACGAATATAAAACATGGTCTCTGCCATCGCGTGGGGAATAAATTCCCAAATAGACGGAAGCCTTCAGCGATTCCGAACAATCCAGACAATCCGGAACAGTTCTGAACGGTTTTGCGGTGCAACCGTAAATAGAAACAGAACCTTCCTTCGCATCAAGTTTCATCCAGTCAACATTTGCAAAATAGCCTTTGAACTCAGGATATTCAAATGATTCTCCTGGAATAGGATCGTTGTAGGCAGTCTGCCAATAACCATACTGCGGTCCCTGCATACGATTCTGCCATACGCGATAAGGACCGTTTCCAACCCAACTTTTGCTTTTTACACTTGTCTCAGGATAGTCGAACATAACACCCATCAAATCAACAACTCCACCGAAATTGTATTCATAATCCAATGCCACCGTTCCATCTTCATTGAAAGTCCATACGGCTTTGTCGAAGCATCCTAACCTATAGTTGGCTGTGATTTGATTGCCATTTATTGCGAAACCGTCAAAGACTGCATTATCAGGATATTCCACATATTGAGTCTTTTTCTTTTCGGCAAGTTTGTCATCGTGATTATAGAATTGATCCATGCTGCGGTCGGCACGTTTTGCAGCAATAAACCGAGGACCGTTTGCAAATGGGATGGTTCTGTTGCCAATTTTCACATTTGCTAATCGGCCATCTTTCTTTGAGAAAGTATAAGTGCGGCTGCAACTTGTCACCGTAAGCCAGTCTGACGTTTCGGACACCTTGCATTCTGAATCCTTGCCAATTTCCGCCGATTCGTCGTTTCGGAGTTTCCATGTCCATGTGAAAATTTCCTTACCATGAATATCGGTTGCAGTAACAGAGAGTGCATCGGCATTTTTTACGGTAGGAACAGAAACGGTTGCAAGTTTAGTGCCAGGCTCAGCATCGGGTGATTTCAATGTGCCTGATTTCAGCGTTTTGCAGTCAGATTTCCCCATATCGGGCATTGCCAGATATTTGTAAGCAAATGAAACCGTGTTCAAGTTGAGAAAATCATAGCAATTGCTTATCTGAAGAACATCATTTCCATTTTCCGAGATGAGGTTTATCTGCACAGGGCTCCAAACCTCTTTGATTGTGAAATATGAACCTTCTTTTTCATGATGAGGTCCTACGATGCCATCAGCTCCATAATTGCCTACATTGTCGATTATTCCACCCATATCCACACGCTTCACGCCTTCATCTGCCAAATCCCAGAGAAAACCGCCTGCACAACGTGGATTAGCCATCATCATATCCCAATAGTCCTTCAGTCCGGCACCATGTCCTCCATCATAAAGTCCATGCAGAAATTCCGTAGGCATGAATATTTCAGGCTGGCGCATGTATTCCTGCGTCTCACCCCATGAGCGGTAATGCTTTGTCTCAAAACCATTTCTGTTAGCCCAAGGATAGATGACAACACGCTTCTGGATGTCCCACCTTGCATATTCAGACTCAAGTTCATAGTTGAAACCTCCTTCGTTGCCATTACTCCAGAAGATTATTGAAGGATGGTTCACATCGCGAGTAACCATTGATTTGACGAGTTGCTGACCCACTATCGTCTCATGTGCCCAATGCCATCCGCTGAGCTCACATTCCACATAAACTCCTAATGAGTCGCATGCATCAAGAAATTCAGGGTCGGCAGGATAATGACTCAGACGCACAGCATTCATATTCATGCTCTTTATAAGTTCAACATCCTCAATATTCTTTGCCTTGCTCAAAGTGCGCCCCGACTCGGGACGGAAACTGTGACGGTTTACTCCTTTGAAAATAACCTTCTTACCATTAATGTAAACCCCGTCAGACACACGGTACTCAATAGTGCGGAAACCGAATTTCTGTTTTTCCTGATGGATGACCTGTCCGTTGGCTCCTATAAGAGTCATAACAGCACTATAAATATTAGGTGTTTCTGCCGTCCATAGTTTTGGATTGCTGATTGAAAAATCAATTTTAGCAATGTCAGTACTCCTTGCATCCGTGGTATTGCTACTCACCACCTTGCCTTTTTCGTTGATTATTTCAGTTTTTACCTTTGCATCTTTTATTGCGCGGTTAAAGAAGCAATCGGCTTTGAATCTGCCGTCCATAGTTGCATTGATTGCCACTCTGTCAATGTTTTCCGCCGGTTTGGAAATGATGAATACCGGTCGGATGATACCACCAAAATTCCAATAGTCGGCGCGGCGTTCTGCCATGTTGACCTGAGTGTTTTCGCTTTCTTTACTCACCGTAACTTCTATTCGATTGCTTTTCTTGCCGAAAAACACTCTGTCGCTGACATCGTACTGAAAACGGTAGAATCCACCCTGATGCTTGCTTCCAGCCTTCCTGCCATTTATTTCCACGTAAGTGTCGGTCATCGAAGCCTCAAAAACCAGCCAAATCTGGCGTCCTTCCCATTCCGCAGGCAGATTGAATGTGTATTTATACTTACCCTCTTCCTTGGCAATGCCTTCAGGATTTGGTTTGCCATAGAATTTCATTCCATACTGGAAAGTACCAAACCCCTGACACTCCCAGCATGATGGTACACCTATTTTTGTCCACTTGCCGGAATTCAGTCCATCGGTACACATAAAATCCCATTGCACCATATCGTCACAGCCAGTTCCACTCAAGTATTGGCGGTGTGTCTGAATATCGGAATCGGCAATGGCTGCTGATGGCATAAACGTTGCTATCAACAAAATGATGATAAAAGGTATTTTCATGGTTTCTTATTTTATTGCTAATGCTCTTTGTATGCGGTCGTTGATTTCTGCAAAGTGGGCGCGTGTGGCACTATTGGTAGCACTATTGGCAGCAGAATTGGTTTTTGTGCGCAGAGTTTTAAGTGTGCTCAATACCGCAGCACGAACATCATCGGCACCTGATTTCTGCTGGAAAGAAGCAATCAGTCTGTCAACAAACGTATTTTGCAATTTTGCACGATAGCGTGTCACTGCCTTGTGACTGTCCATTTCGCTCATGATAAGTTTTGTGAGGTCAGCCAGATATTCTGCTACAGGATAAAGCTTGTTGCAACGATTAACTCGGGAAAACATATTACCTGCTGCATATTCTGCTATTGACAAAGTTGCAAATTCAGGATCGGCATTCAGCGTTTCTACAAACTTAGGTGCATGCAACCATAAAGGTTCATTAAGCATTTCTGCATTGAGGAATGCAATAGCCGCTTTCTGGCGCGATTTTGGATTAGGTGTAAAGATTGTTCCGCCTTCTGCCCTTGTGCGGTAGGTCTGGAATGTACCTCCGATGTTTCTCACCACATGATTCATGTAGCGCATGTATTGATTTGCAATCTGACTATACATGATGCGGAGATGGTTGCCGTAAAGGTCTTTCTCGTCAACTGTCCATTTTTCCAATTCTAAAATTTCGCGTTTCAGATTTTTCAGGCCGTAACCACTGGCTTTAACAGCATCATCACCCAAATCTTCTGTCTGACGGCGTGGGTCGTCCTGCGATGTCTCGCCATCTCCCCACCATAGGCGCGGGTTCTTCTGGGCTGCAAGTGTCATCGTTTCCATCATCTTGTGGTCGTCATATTCATCCTTGGCATCTAACATCGGACGGTAGCCCCATTCTATTGCCCAATTGTCGTAGTCGTTGATGCGAGGGAATATTCCATTTCTCGTTACTCCGTCTTCTGGTTGTGCCACATAATTGAAACGAGCATAGTCCATAATACTTGGAGTATGACCATTTTTCTCCACCCATGCTTTGCTGCGGAGTGAATCTACTGGCACGGTGCTGCTGCTGCCGAAATTATGACGGAGTCCTAAAGTGTGTCCCACCTCATGGCTGCTCACAAAACGGATAAGTTGTCCCATGAGCTCCTCATCGAAGTTCATTTTGCGTGCTGCCTCGTCAATGCTACTTGCCTGAACCATGTACCAGTCGTGTACAAGGCTCATCACATTATGATACCAGCAAATGTGACTTTCAAGAATCTCACCAGTACGAGGGTCGCTGACGTGTGGACCATACGCATTTTCAATAGGTGAAGCCAGATAGCGGATTACGCTGAAACGAGCATCTTCCATACTCATGGAATCCACATTCTCTGGCCACTCTTTTCCTATGATAGCATTTTTGAAACCAGCTTTCTCAAAAGCCGTCTGCCAGTCGTTGACACCCATGATGAGGTATTTGCGCCATTGCTTTGGAGTAGCAGGGTCGATGTAATAAACAATAGGTTTCTGTGGTTCCACCAGTTCGCCACGTTTCATCTTTTCCACATCTTCTGGACGAGGTTCGAGTCGCCAACGTGTAATCAGGCTTCTGGCATCCACCTTCTGTTGTTTGTCGTTGTAGGAATTGTAGCTTATTGTGAAATAGCCCACACGAGGGTCATAAAACCTCGGTTTCATCGGTATTTCTGGCAGCAGAACGTAGCTCACGTTCAACTGGAACGTAGCCTTGCCTGTGGCGCGGATACTTGGCATGCTGCCGTCATTACTCAGGTAAGTCTTGGTCAGCCGTACTTCCGTATTTGTAGGGAAAGATTTTATGTCATTGATGAAACTCAGCGTTTGAGTGTTCAGCTTGTAGGATTTCTTCAGTTGCATAGGCAGACTGAATGCAGGGTTGTCCTCATTGAAAAATTGTGTTACCTTGATTGTCAGAGTGTCCTTTATTGTATCTTTCTCAATCGCAAACGAGCCGATAATAGGGTTCTCGTTGCTGATGGTTATTGCACGGTTTATCACCTGTGAACTGTCGGATACATTTATGAACAGATGCGAACGCATAACCACCTGACTGTCGGGAGTCGTCTCAAAATAGATGGTCTGTTCGTTCACCTGCTCGCCACCAAATTCACCACTATTTGCTGGTGTGCTGATGTAGCGTGTTGTGGTCAGTATGTCGCGTCCTAAAAGACTTTTAGGGATGCCGAAATACCAGTCCTTATTCACTTTTTTTACTCTAAACAAACCATCGTGAACAACAGATGGTTTTGGAGGTTCTGGCTTTTTCTTCTCCGTAGTTGGTTTTTCACTTTTTTTCTTTTTGGCCATTGCCTGACCACCACACACTAATGCGCAGCAAATCAGTAAAATTGTAAACTTATTCATAATTAATATATTTTATTATTCTCTCATTAGACACTTGTGAGCATTACTTTGCTGCACAATAATTCATTTTTTATTAATATTTAACACAACCTACAACCTCTTTATATTAAATTGCAGCACATATTGTCTGTCTGTAAGGGCATATTTTTTCAGTACGCCTGGTCCGCAACTGCTGTTGCCAATTCCCATTATGGCAGCATTAATGTTTACATAAACCTTGTCACCTTCAACCAAATCATAGTCGTGAGCTGTGTTTGTCAATTGCTCTACCGAATAAGGCAGGACAGAGAATACAAATGGCTTGTCCAATGCCGTTATCTTATATCCATGCCCCTTCTTGTCGGTAATAGTCAGTTCGTAAGTATCGCTGTGGTTTCCACCATCCTGTGGACGGGCATAATGGAAGTATTGTTCCGCTACAGCGGATTTCCACCTGCCCATTGATGTAGCCGACTGCCTGTCGGGATAATCTTCACCAGGTCCTCTTCCGTACCAGCTTATTTCTTTCATCGACTTGTCCAGTTCAAAGGTAATTCCGTAACAAGGCACAGGCATGTTCGTCTTAGGAGTGAAAGTAATTCTCACGTCTATACTTCCATTTTTACATTGGAAATATTCATATTCCACATCAACAGAATCTTCCACGTTAGCCTTGCTCCATTCCTTGGCTATCCAGTTGCCAAATCCCTTGTCGTTGTCCAAAGGAGCACGCATGAGGTGAGGTGTGGGTTGTGGGTTGTGGGTTATCGGTTGTGGGTTATCGGTTATGGATTGTCGATTGTGGGCTATCAGTTGTGCATTGTGAATTGTAAACTGTTTCTCAAACACTATGTGTCCTTTTTCTGCCCAGATGGTGTTTTCTTTCAGCACGGCTTTCACATTCAGGTATTCATCGCCAAATTCACCTTTGTACTTCTTTTCTATTATCTGGTAATTGCTTAAATCCACGGTTTCATCGCGCTTTATTATTTCCACCTTACCATTATTCAGTTCAAAGTCGATAGGCGAATAAACCTGCTTCACCTCAAAATATTTCGGAGTTGTCTGTTGGTCGGCTGTAACCACACCCTTCACGCAGAATGCTTTCAGGTTTGGGTTGTCGCCAAAATCACCACCATACGCCATCATTTTTCCATTATGGTCAACCTTTGCAAATCTGCCTTCCTTGGATGCCCATATTCCGCCATCAGCCCATTCCCAGATAAAACCGCCGAGCAAACGTTTGTGGGAATAAATCTCCTGCCAGTATTCTTTCATATTGCCCAAGGCATTGCCCATAGCATGAGCATATTCAGCAGTCAGCACAGGGCGGTTGTCGGTTGTTTTGCGTGCAATAGTGAGTAGCCGTTCCCATCGTGCATTTTCTGGTCGTTCCATGTCCCCGTCTTTCACTCCAGGATTGAGATATTCATCTTGAGTGCGTGGATAGAATCTGCTGATTATGTCAACACTTTTGGGATCTATGTTGTCTGCTCCCTGTGCGCCTTCATAATGCACAAAGCGTGTTGGGTCGTACTCGTGAATCCATGCCGAAGTGGCAGCAAAGTTCACACCCCATCCTGATTCGTTGCCCAAGCTCCAGAGGATGACCGATGGATGGTTTCTGTCGCGTACCACCATTCTCTGTGTCCTGTCCATAAAAGCATTTGTCCACGATGGATCGCTTGCCAACAGTCCGCGTAGCCCATGTTCCTCTATATCAGCCTCGTCCATTACGTAAAGTCCGAGCGAATCGCAAAGTTCATACCATCGTGTGGTGTTCGGATAATGCGATGTGCGTACAGCATTTATGTTGGCTTGTTTCATTAGTCTGATGTCGCGCAACATTCTTTCCTCGCTCACAACCTTGCCTGTACGCGGATCCATTTCGTGTCGGTTGACTCCACGCAGTCGGATAGGCTTACCGTTGATTAGCAGACTTCCATCTTTTATTTCTATGCTTCTGAAACCCACGTTGGTTTCATATTGTTCCAGCACTTTATCATTCTCACAAAGAGAAAGACGTAATTTGTAGAGATTAGGAGTCTCAGCCGTCCAGAGTTTAGGATTTTTTATTTCTGCCGACAGCCATCCCCATTTCGGATAGCCTCGCTGAGGATTGCGGTCGTTCATTATTTTGGCTTTATGGTCGAGATTCAGCATTTCTGAAACATTGTGAGTCATGGCAGAATCCAAAACCATTTTCCCTGTCGCATCAAACAGTTCAGCGCGTACAAAGCAACTGTCGGGATTAATCTTGCAGCCATCGGCAACTGATAGTTCGGGATGGACAACCAACGTAGCATTCTTATAGTCAGCATCTAAAATCGTCCTCACTCCGAAATCGCGGATGTGCAGTTTTGGAGTGGCATAGAGATAAATGCTGCGGTGGATTCCAGCCAGTCGCCACATGTCCTGATCCTCAAGATAACTGCCGTCGCTATACTTGAAGACCTTTAGTGCAATCAAGTTCTTCCCACTATCAGTCAGATACTTCGTGATATTGAATTCGGCAGGTTCCATGCTGCCCTGTGAATAGCCAACCTTCCGACCGTTTATCCAAAGATAGAAAGCCGAAGAAACACTTTCCAAGCATATAAACACCTCTTTGCCTTTCCATTCCTCAGGAACGGTAAACGAATTTCTGTAGCAGCCAGTAGGATTACGCTCAATAAAAGCAGTATATTTTTCTTTAGGCTCACCCATCACAAACGGAGGATTTATCTTGAAAGTATAGCCGCTGCTCGAATAGATAGGAGTGCCGAAACCATTCATCTCCCAATCGCCTGGAACAGGAAATGCCTGCCAATGGGAATCATCAAAACCAGTATTGAAAAAGTCTGCTGGTTGTTCATCTGGAGTCTTTGTCCAATTGAATTTCCACAGTCCGTCGAGCGACAGAACATTGCTACTCTCCATGTTCATGGCACAATGTGGTTGCTCACGGTTTATTTGCAGTACATTCTGATTTTCCCAGTCGTGCTGTTGTGCAAAGCAATAGTCACAAATCAGCAAAACTCCAATCAAGACAAACAGTCTGTATCTCATAGTCTATTGTTTTAGAGCACAAAGGTAGAAATAAATTATTATTTAATCACAATTGGTTAATATTTTTTTACATATTTTGTCAGATTGCGACCTACTCACCCTATTCTAAAGTCTTGCTCTTAAGGCTGTCTGTTCTCCCACACATCTCCCACTTGCGGTGGGCGTAGTATGGGAATTATGTAGCTGATTTGTGGGTAATGTCTATAAGATATTAGGAACTACGTGTGCAGAATCTCACATTGATGATTCCACTCACAGTCTCTTGTTCTCCACCTTATTTCCTCCTTATCTCCACCTTAACTCTACCTATTCGTATAGATTAAGTTATAGATGTACTTTACAAGAGGTAGGCAAAAGGTTGATTTACGTAGAGGAAAACTATTTCCAAATCCGCTGCAAAGATAAGGAAATCAAAAAAAGAGTCACAAGAACTTATCCCTGTGACCCTATTTGTTACTCTTTCGAGTTTTTCTCAACTACCAGCCAAAATAATAATCTTCTTCTTTCGAACCAAAACTACCTTGGCCACCAGGATTAGGATTTATGCCGCTTGTATCTTCCTTATCCCACGAGCTGGCAAGCATTTTGTTTGTCCTTACATTCATTACCCGCACTTTGGGGTTTTCATATAACTTTTTCATAATCCAACTATTTTGCAATATACTTCTTGCCATTCATGATATAAATCTGGCCACTTCGAAGACTTTCAATCCTTTGCCCATTAAGGTTGTAGATAGCTCCCTTTCCTTCGGAGCGGATTGGGGTGAGGCTTTCTATTCCTGTAGTCTCACCATCTTCAATTACTACAATATCCATTTTTGAATTTGCACTGGCTGACTGAGAAGAATCATCACCGTAAGGATTTATTGTCATCCAAAAGCGGAATGGACGCAGATAGACTCCTTCGCCCATAAGTTGGAACTGACCAACTTTATTTAATGCATACCATTTGTTGCCAACCATACGCTCATATACACCACCAAAGTTATATGTGTCGTATGTAGATGTTATTCCGAAACTTGTTTCATGTGTAGGCTGCAAGTCAGTGGTAATGTTGAGAACGACATCACCGCTTGTTTTCGAACGGACTACGTATGGAGTATTTGCTCTTACAATACCATCATTAAGTTTAAGGAAAGCAATTGCAGCACCGCCATTAGCGTCAAGCAACACAGCATGAATTTGTGCAACTTCATATCCTGCAACTTTCATATCCTCAAGCGATACATCAAATGGCACATACCAAGCCTGCCATACATTTGCATTTGCGAAATTACGTGTGTATTTTACGTCAACACCTGTTATTTCTTCTACAATCCTAATACTCTTGATATTGTCATCAGCATCGTCATTCAAGCAAAGGTCATCACCAGAAGCCAAATCCATATTTTCTACAGAATCATTCTTATCCTTTATTCTTACCCCACATTGCAGTTGGCTTTGCTCTTATATGTTAAATGATGTTTAGAAATAAGCCTTATAATGGTGAAAAACGTAGATTTTCGCATAAATTTTAGTTAATTGTAGTTAATTCGGCACCAGGCTTCAGAAAAACACGCAATGTGGTGCCCAAAACGATTTTTCTGTCCGAAAAAAATGCCGTACCTTTGCACCCATGTTCATACGGAAGGTCGATAGATTCTACAGGAAGCAGGACGGCACGTTGGCGGCATACAACTACTACCACCTTACGAAATCCTACCGTGATGCCAAGGGCAAGAAGCATAATCGCTGCGTCCTTGGCATGGGTCGTCTGGAAGGCTTCACCAAGCGCGAGCGCGAAGAACTTGCCGACATGCTCACCGTGATGATAGAGAATGGTCAGTGCGTCATGCACGAGAACAGGCAGCTCTATGAAAAAGCTATTGAACTCTATGCCGAATACCGTGAAAGCAAGTATGCCAAGGAGAACGATCCCATCCTCATAGCCGAGGCAGAGCGGAAGAAGCGCGAGGCGATGCGTGATGCCATCACCATCCGGATCAGTTCGCTCACCCAGCACGAGGCTCGCTCCATCGGTTGTGAGAACCTCTGCCACTCCACGCTCCGTATGCTGAAGATACGCGAATATCTCACCATGAGAGGCTGGGAGCACATTGACATAGACATTGCCCTGATGCAGATTATTGCAAGAGCCATCTATCCATACTCCGAACTCAAGACCGTGCGCTACCTCAAGGAGAATACCGCCCTTGCGGAGATATTCAAGATCCCGAAAGAGAAGATAACCAAGGACGTATTGTACAATAGTGCCTTGCGCCTATGGGAAGAACATCGAGGACTTGAGGACTGGCTGCATGAACGCGTGTGCGACATCTTCAATATAGAGGAGAAGATACTCTTGTTTGACATCACCAACACCTACTTCGAGGGCAAGTACGACAAGTCCGAAATATGTCAGTACGGCAGGAGCAAGGAAAAGCGCAGCGACTGCAAGATAGTGGTGCTGGCGGCAGTGGTGAACACGGAAGGACTGCTCGTGCGTACATCAATATATGAAGGCAACCGCCATGACTCGACCACGCTGAAAGAGGTGATGGGTTCCGTATCCAACGACCTTGTATCCGATGCAAGGCGGATAGTGGTGATGGATGCCGGATTCTATTCAGCAGACAACGTGAAGTGGCTCACAGACCATGACCTCGACTATATAACCGTGCTCCCATCTGCAGAGACACGGTTCACTCCATCCTCGGACAAGGTAGTGCAGCACATGGACTGCCGTGAGCAGGAGATACGCCTCCAGTTAGGCACTGTAACCATAGACGGTGTCGTAAAGAAAGCTCTTCTCGTTGACAGCGATGCCAAGGCTTTGAAGGAACGCTCGATGTACGAACAGGCGTGCAAGCGCTATGAGGAAGGTCTTGACGCCATCAGGTCAGGCATTGAGAAGAAAGGCGGCACGAAGAAACGTGATGCCGTGAACAACCGGCTCGGCAAGCTTGATCAGAAGTACGGAGCTATACGCAAGAGCTATACCGTTGAGTTTACGTACGAGGGCAAGGGCAAGAAAGAGGTTGCCACTGCGATGACATGGAAG
This sequence comes from Candidatus Aphodosoma sp., assembly GCA_045600865.1. Taxonomy (GTDB): domain Bacteria; phylum Bacteroidota; class Bacteroidia; order Bacteroidales; family Paludibacteraceae; genus Aphodosoma. The sequence continues at coordinate 173 of JAZRYS010000093.1, read as the reverse complement.
CGCAATGATGGTAAGACGGGCGAAGTGCAGAAATTCGTAAGCATTCGATAAACTACAGGTGCTATTACCTATATTATAGTTACAGCGACTATCACTTCCTGTTGGGTTGATAGTCGCTGTAGTCTTTTGTTCATGTATATTGAATTTGTGCTACACTTCATCACGCAGTTTTG
>JAZRYS010000092.1:0-7160 GCA_045600865.1 Candidatus Aphodosoma sp. | reverse complement strand
GATGTTAAAGTCTGTCATTTGGTTGCAATAACGGTTTTAATTTTGTAGTTTTGCTAGAGATTATGACCGTGGAGGGTAAGGCTTGGGAAACTAGTCAAGTGCTCATGTCACTATGCCGAACTGAAGTTATGTCTGCCCTCCTTTTATCTAGTCTTTCGAGTCTGGACAAAGTATCTAAGGACGCCCACATGTAGGTGATTCTGAGTTTTGAACAAGAGTTAAGTCGATGAAGATTAGGGTCTGTAATCAAACAACTGATTTATTAACTCCTAAAAAGACATCTTCTATGACACCTGATTTCAAAGTCGGAAAGGACAACAAGTGGTTTCGCCAGTGCGTGGGTATTGACATCGCAAAGGACAAGTTCAATGCCTGCCTGTTTATGTATGACATAGCCAGCGACATGGGTTGCGGTACCAAGAGCGTGGAGTTCAGAAATACCAAACAAGGCTTCAACCAGCTTGTCAAGTGGGCACGCAAGGAATGCATCAAGGAATATCCTCTGACATTTATCATGGAGCCTACGGGCGTGTACTATGAACCTCTGGCCTATCATCTGTGCAAGATACAGCAGACGGTTTATATCGTCATGCCGAACAAGGCACGTGACTTCTGCAACTACGAAGGCATCAAGACGAAGACTGACGAGATGGATGCTCGCTGCCTCGCCCTCCTCGGATGTGTCAACCGCAAGCTGACTCCGTGGCAGCCACCTAAGGCTATCTTCCGTGAACTGCGCCAGATGACACGCTTCGTTGAAGAGATGCAGAAGATCCGTACGATGCTCTCAAATCACCTTGAGGCTCTGACACATAGCGCAGAACCGGTTACGTCAGTAGTCAAGCATTACGAGAAACTTATTGCTGACATAGACAAACAGTTGGAAACCAACCTCAAGAATATCAAGGCAAAGGTTGCCACAGATAAAGAGCTTGAGGCAAAGGTTGAACGCATCTGCACGATCAAGGGCATAGGATACCTTACTGTGGTGACCATCATCGCGGAGACCAATGGCTTCAATCTCATTACCAGCCGCAAGCAGCTGGCAAGTTTTGCAGGACTTGATGTCGTAGCCCGTCAGTCAGGAAACGAGGATCCCAAGCGTGTCATCTCCAAGAAAGGCAACACGCACATAAGACGTGTGCTCTATTGGCCAGGCATATCATCCTCACGTTTCAATCCTCAGATGAAGGATATGTATGGACGCATCTGTAAACGTAACCCGAAGGTCAAGATGATTGGAATAACAGCCGCCATGCGAAAGATGTTGCTTCTAACATACACCTTGTGGAAGAACGGTGAAGTATATGATGAAAACAGAAAAGGAACCTGTACTCCAGATAAACGCACGATTGATGAAGACGGACGACAGCTCGTTCAAGACTGACAGAAACTAAAAGTGGCTGCAGTCATAGACAACAGCCACACGAGATAGTTTGTACGCCTATAAGCGACAGGAACTTCCCTTAAGTGACTGCAAAGGTAATAATAATTTTTCAAATATCTATCATATGAGTATTAATTAAAAAGTTAAAAATGAAATATAGACCATAATCATCATTGAATCCTTTGGTCCGGCAGGTAAAATCTAATACCTGAAAACACCGAGGGGTTCGGGGGCGAGTAGCCCCTGAGATGACCAAAATCAACTAATTCGACAATTGTTCAATTTTTCTTTGCGAAAGCTTGGAAATTATCACAGTATCTAAACCTTCTTGACAGAAATAATAACAAGAAGACTTGACACCCTAATTATTAAATCACGGGAAAAAAAAGAAATTTACGGAATAATTTACGGGCAATTCACGGTAATTCACATAAAAAAATAAATATTTGGGAAGTACCTGAGTAGTTACAAACGGAGTATTCACCATTTAGAGACAAATGAGACTTTGCTTCAATTTAGCAACAAGTTTTTTGCCATCACTTACCCCTCCATTTGCCACATACCACTTTTTCGACTTTTCCACTTTGTCATGACTCCATAATGCCATCTAATAATTCCCAATACATCACCAATTAAATTCCAATACACCTCCAATTAAATTGCATTTTAATTGGAGTTCAATTGGACTTTAATTGGAGTTTAATTGGACTTTGATAGGCTTATCTTACAACTCATAGCCTATCAACAGCATAAAGAAAGCGTTGAATAAACTCCGAGTTGCACAAATGGAATTGTTCGATTTTTCCGTATTCTAACTCCCAACACATAATACAAGGTTAGTCCGATCAATCAATAACAGAGTTAATGTTTCAAGATCGTTTGCTTTTGCGAAAATAAGAAACCATGCAAAATAACAAAAGCAATTGTTTTATTTGGTTTTCTCTGTTTGATTCCGTTTTTCAAATGACGAAAGCAATTCTTCGAGCTTACTTTAATTCGGAAAAACCACAACCCAATTATTACAGGAAAAAGGATAAAAAAAAGGTAGGCGTAAACCTACCTTTGTACCCAGAGCGGGGCTCGAACCCGCACGCCTTTCAGCATCGGTGTTTGAGACCGACTTGTCTACCGATTCCAACATCTGGGCGGAAAGCGGTTGCAAAGGTAATAGTTTTTTTCTGATTTTGCAAATTAATCTTCAAAAATTTTGCGGATAGATATAAAATTAGTATCTTTGCACTCATAAATTAGAAATGTGCAAAGCATTTTTTGCGCTATTATTTATGGCACTCGAAAATAGACTCTCACAGGAACAGGCGCTGATACAACAGCAGCAACAACGACTTACCGCACAACAACTGCTACAGGTGAAGTTGCTGGAGATGCCCCTTGCCCAACTTGAGGAGAACATCAAGGCTGAACTTTACGAGAATCCTGCCCTTGAGAGTGCCAATCCTGACGATAATGACAACCTCGATCCTAATGCCAGTCTGAATGAGAGTGATGGAATGGCAGATGGTGAGGAAGAGGACTTCGATACACAATCAGAACGCGAAGACAGGGAGGACGCCCTCGATTCTGCCCTCGACAGCATTGACTCTGACGATCGTATGGCAAGCGACTATCGTGCCTATGGCGACAGCAATCAGACTGGTGCAGAACAGGAAGAGATGGTTTATGGCGATACCGCCTCGTTCTATGACAAACTCATGGAACAGGTTAGTGAGGAAGAACTCACAGACGACGAGCGCCAGATAATGGAATATCTTATCGGCTCGCTGGATAATGATGGTTTCCTTCGTTCAGATGTAGCGTTCATAAGTGAGAACCTCGCCATTTACCAAGGACTTGACGTTACGGAGAATGATATACAGCGTGTTCTCCAAATCCTTCAAGGATTCGATCCCGCAGGAATTGGAGCAAGCTCTCTTCAAGAATGTCTTCTGCTGCAGATAGCAAGACGTGAGGATTCAAGACTCACCAAAAGGATGAAAAAGGTGATTCGCAATTACTTTGACGACTTCACCAAGAAGCATTGGGAGAAAATCCGACAGCATCTGAAAGTGTCAGAATTCGAGGCAGAGGAAGTTATCAAGGAACTCAGGAAGCTGAATCCTCGTCCAGGAGCCTCTCTTGGTGAGACCATGGGACGAAGTGCTCAACAAGTTACTCCCGACTTCATCATTGATACCGATGAGAATGGTGTAGTGACAATGACACTAAATAGTGGTGAATTGCCTCAGCTGTTCATATCACGCGACTTTGAGCAACAGATGCTTGGCTATCAGAATAGTCCGAAATCACTCAATCGCATGGAAAAAGAGGCTCTTCTCTATACGAAGGAAAAGGTTGAGCGAGCACGTGGCTATATAGATGCCATTGAGCGAAGAAGACAGACACTCACCCTAACCATGCAGGCCATCATCAAGATGCAGCATAAGTACTTTGTGGATGGCGATGAGTCAGACCTCGTACCAATGACCATGACAGATATTGCTGCCAAAATTGGAATGGACGTAAGTACGGTATCACGTGTCTGTAATGCCAAATACGCAGAAACGCCATGGGGTATCTTCAAACTAAGACACTTCTTTTCTTCTGCTTTCAGCGTTGCTGGTGACGAGGAGATGTCGAATCGCAAGATCAAGGCAGCCCTTTCTGATATCGTTAAGGCAGAGGATCCAAAGCATCCGCTCAGCGATGATAGCATATCCAAAGAACTCAAGAAACAAGGTTTCCCAGTGGCACGAAGAACCGTGGCAAAATACAGAGAGGCATTAGGAATACCTGTTGCAAGATTGAGAAAATAAAAAAAACTATTACAAAAAAATGACAGGAGAATCACAGATATTAGTACAGAATAGTACATCCCGTTCACACAAAAACGTGAATAGGATGTTGAGAGCATCTGTGAATGCAGCAAGATTGCTGACAATGCTATTCACCCCATTCTATCTACCACTTGTGGGTATGATAGCGTTGTTTACGTTCAGTTATCTGAATCTTCTGCCAATGAGCTACAAACTCTTTGTGCTTGCATTGGTTTATCTCTGCACCATTCTTGCACCAACTATGCTCATCCATTTTTATAGAAAACATCAAGGATGGTCAATGCTGAAACTTGTAACAAGGGAAGGTCGTATGGTTCCTTATGTCATTTCCATCATGTGCTATTTCCTTTGTTTCTATCTGCTGAACTACTTCCATTGCCCTCATTTCATGAGCGCGATAGTGGTGACAGCACTCATTCTGCAGATTATCTGTGCCACCATCAACGTATGGTTTAAGATATCTACCCACACCACAGCTATCGGAGGCATCACAGGCAGTTTGCTTGCCTTTGCCGAATTGTTCTCTTTCAATCCTTTGTGGTGGTTCTGTGTGGTTATCATCATTGCCGGACTTGTAGGTACAGGTAGAATGATTCTCCGTCAGCATTCCCTTCACGAAGTGGTGTATGGATACCTGATTGGAATATTAGTAAGCTTTATAACAATAATAGTGATATAGAATTATGAAACCAATAGTTAGCATTATTATGGGCAGCACAAGTGATCTGCCTGTTATGGAGAAGGCAATGACCTTCCTTAACGATCAGAAGATTCCTTTCGAGGTAAACGCACTTTCTGCTCACCGTACTCCAGACGCAGTAGAGGCATTCGCTCGTGGTGCTGAGGAGCGTGGTATTCGTGTTATCATCGCAGCAGCAGGCATGGCAGCCGCTCTTCCTGGTGTTATTGCCGCAAGCACCACCCTTCCTGTTATCGGTGTGCCTATCAAGGGTATGCTCGATGGTCTTGATGCTATGCTCTCTATCATCCAGATGCCTCCAGGCATTCCTGTAGCTACTGTAGGTGTAAATGGCGCTATGAATGCTGCTATCCTCGCTATGGAGATGCTCGCTCTTTCTGATGCAGAAGTTGCTGCTCGTCTCAAGGAGTATAAGTCTGGTCTTGGCAAGAAGATCGAAAAGGCTAATCAGGATCTCGCAGAGGTGAAGTACGAGTTCAAGACTAATTAAGGCCCCACCCCTTACCCCTCCCGAGGGAGGGGAGTAGTTAGTATGCTAAACGATATTGTTTATCAACTATGCAAAGAAGACTCACAACTCCTACTAAGGTAGGAAATATAATAATTGGTGGTGGATATTGTGGTGACAGCCAACACCTAACACCTAACACCCAACACCCAATCAGGGTGCAGTCGATGAACACTACCAACACCAATGACACCGAGGCTTGTGTAGCACAGGCTAAGCGTATCATTGAGGCTGGTGGTGAACTCGTAAGACTTACCACTCAAGGCTCTCGTGAGGCAGAGAATATGAAGAACATCTCTGCAGCTCTCAAGGCTGAAGGCATTATGACACCACTCGTTGCCGATGTGCACTTCAACGCTAATGTGGCTGATGTGGCTGCTCTCTACTGCGAGAAGGTGCGTGTCAACCCAGGCAACTATGTTGATCCAGCTCGTGTTTTCAAGAAACTTGAATACACAGATGAGGAATATGCTCAGGAGGTGCAGAAGATTCGTGATCGCTTCGTGCCTTTCCTTAATATATGTAAGGAGCATAACACAGCCGTTCGTATTGGTGTGAATCATGGTTCGCTTTCTGACCGCATCATGTCACGCTATGGCGACACTCCAGCAGGAATCGTTGAGTCATGCCTTGAGTTCCTTCGCATCTGCCGTGATGAGAATTTCCAGAATGTTGTCATCAGCATCAAGGCAAGCAACACGGTTGTTATGGTGCAGTCGGTTCGCCTGCTCGTTGAGAAGATGAACGAGGAGGACATGCACTATCCTCTCCATCTTGGTGTAACTGAGGCTGGTGAAGGTGAGGATGGTCGCATCAAATCAGCTGTTGGTATCGGTGCTTTGCTTACTGAAGGCATTGGTGATACTATTCGCGTCAGCCTTTCTGAAGAACCAGAATGCGAGATTCCTGTTGCTAAGAAACTCGTATCTTTCATTCCAGAATGTGCAGAGAAGCGTGAGAATGCCCGTATCGAGAATAACACTCTCTATCTCGACTTCAACGAGGATAATCTCGAAAACCTTCAGCTCAAGGCAGCCATGACAGCAGGCGCATTACTCATCGATGGTAAGGCTAAGGAATTGGTTATCAGTAACTCTTCATCCCTCATTCCTGACTCTACACTTAAAGAACTGTCTGACTCTATTCTTCAGGCAGCACGTGTGAAGTTTACCAAGACAGAGTACATCTCTTGCCCAGGTTGCGGACGTACTCTTTACGATCTTCAGGGAACTATCGCTCGCATCAAGAATGCTATCAAGGCAAAGGCTGAAGAGAATCCACGTTTTGCCACACTCAAGATTGGCATTATGGGATGTATCGTTAATGGCCCTGGTGAGATGGCAGACGCAGATTACGGCTATGTAGGCGCAGGTCCAAACAAGATTTCGCTCTACAAGAATAAGGTATGTATAGAAAAGTCTATTCCAGAGGCAAACGCTGTGGAGAAACTTATTGAATTTATAGAGAACGATCTATAATAATTACAAATTACGAATTATAAATTACCTGATTACCTTTTTATGTTTCCAGATGCTGGTGACATGTAACTTGGTAATTCATAATTTATAATTTGTAATTAACATAAACTTATATTATACAAGTTTCGCATGTAGATTTATCATTCAATTTATGTAAAGATTTATCATAGATTCAAGGCTGTAAGCCGCCTCTCCAAAATCGTCAAGATAAATATTTATGCGTAATTTATCATCAGATTTATGTTGAGATTTAAAT
>JAZRYS010000091.1:0-1374 GCA_045600865.1 Candidatus Aphodosoma sp. | reverse complement strand
CGTAATACGGACATTAGCGAACTGGACAGGTTCTCCCTTCTGCTTCTCTGCTGTATGGACTGCATCGGCGCGGTCAGCGTTATTCCTATAAAGGAGGATGGTGATGAGTAAGTGTTTATTCTGCTATAAGGAACTCGGCCCAGGAGAGGTTGATTTCCATAAGTCCTGTTGCCGGAAGTTCTTTGGTACGGCGACGGTTCCCGTTTTGGATTACACCCGCGAAGAGATGGACGATCTGGCCGCACAGGTCATCAAGTCGCAAACGACTTTGACAGGTGTCCAACCTAAATTATCCTAGAATCTCAACAAGCATAAGGATTCCCAAAAGCTTACTATAGTGGGACTCTGGGGCGGCTATATCTTCAAACCCCAGACGGAACGGTTTGCGATGCTGCCCGAGAATGAAGACCTTACCATGCACCTGGCCGAAATCGCCAAACTGAAAATCGTTCCTCATTCACTTATCCGCATGAAGGACGGCAGCATAGGCTACCTGACCAAGCGAATTGACCGGACGAAAAACGGAGAGAAAATAGCGATGGAGGATATGTGCCAGCTCACAGAGCGGCAGACAGAGCATAAGTACCGGAGTTCATACGAGCAGATTGGGAAAGCCATCCGGAAATACTCCGCCATCCCTCAGTTGGACATGGTAGATTTCCTGGAGTTGGTGTATTTCTCCTGGCTTACCGGAAACAACGATATGCACCTGAAGAACTTCTCTCTGTATTCTCCTACCAACGAACCGGTTCTTTCCCCTGCATATGATTTATTGAGTGCTGCCATCAGCAACCCCGCCGATGATGAAGAATTGGCACTGAACCTCAATGGGAAAAAGAAGCATATCAAAGACTCTGACTTCATCGCCGCATTCAAGACTTGTGGCGTTCCTGAAATCGTATTCGATAGGATCAAGAAAAAGTACATTGACCTTCTCCCTAAGTTTGAAGAGGAAATACAGAATTCTTTCCTGTCAGAAGAGCTTAAGTCCTCGTACGTCGACCTTCTTCATAGGAGAATTAAAGTGTAATGACAATTAAGGACATCTACAACCCGCAAATCATCGCAACTATGACAAAAGTTCAGCTAAAGAAAGAGTTATGCACACTACAGAGTAGGGATCTGGTGTCAGTTATAATGGAACTCTATGATGCATATCCCGCTGTGAAGGAAAATCTCGATGCCCGTTTTGCACAAGACAAGGCAGAAAGCAAAGCTAAACTTCTTGAGAAATACAAGAAGATTATTCAAGACGAATACTTTCCCTCAAAAGGCGTAGAAAAATGCCGAATAAATGTTTGCAAAAAGGCAATCGCTGACTTCAAGAAACTGAAACCTACAGCACAGGATGTCGCCGACCTGATGGTATTCTTT
>JAZRYS010000090.1:0-1512 GCA_045600865.1 Candidatus Aphodosoma sp. | reverse complement strand
ATTGACGAGGTCGTCAACAAAGGAGGAATATAACTGTTGCAATATACTTATATTCACAACATTTGACCTAGGGCGTTAACTATGTTGACTCTCGGCTGCACTCGGCATAATCCAAATAGAATTTGGCTTCTGCTCTCATTTGCGCAAGAGTTGTCCCTAGGCTGATTTGTTAAGCCTCTTCAAGGGTAAACCACCAATCCACCGTATTGTCCTGTCGTAGATAATGCCTACCTTTGCAGTCCAATTTGAAAACTGACAAAAATGGACGACAAAGAGTATTACGAAAGTGTTATGCATAGGTATGACACCTATGGTAAGGGACACAGTCTGAGATCCTATTGCAACAAAGAAGGCATTGACTACAACTGGGTGTTGCAATACCGGAGGGATCATCCAAAAGAAGTGGCAAGGAAGACAAAAACAGAAACAGCAACTTTTCTTCCGATAGAGATAACAGAAGAACAATCTCAGCCTAAAACATGGGAGGTTGACAACCTTACACTCAAGACAGCTGACGGTGAGTTCATCCAGATTAAGACTAACAGTCTAACCATGGCAACGATGTTGCTGAACAAAATCTCACTGCCATGATAAACTTCACCAGCCGTATATCTTATTTCATCTGTTCAAAGCCCGTTGACATGCGCAAGGGACGCAACGGACTGGCAAGCATCGTCCGTGAACATCTGAAACAGAATCCCCTGGATTTTGAGAGTGCATACGTTTTCTACTCGAAAGATTACCGCAAAATCAAGATACTGCATTATGACCTTGATGGCTATGTAATTTATGAGAAATGGTTTGACAAGTCAAAGTTTCTTAAGCCAATCTTTGATGACACCAAAGCCTCCTGTCAGATATCCAGAGAAAAGCTTATACTATTACTCACGACTTCGATTCAGACAAAAATAGCGATATAATTATGACAGATCCATTAGATTTTGACCGCATAAATGCCGAAGTGTTGTTCGTTGGGGAAAACATGAGGAACTGCCTTGATGACTTTGTCAATTTCAGAATCACCCGTGAGGAATATGACGAGATGATGTCATCGTATGCAGACCGCATAGATGTTGCCAGACATAAGCAGGATGAACTTTATGCAGCATTTGGCGAGATAATACAGAAAATACAGGAGCATACCGAGCCTGTTGCAACACCAAAAAAGAATAAGAAAAACTGATTTGACTGCGAAGGGCATATACGTATTAATAAACTGATATTCAGCCAGATAAATAACATTATTTAACGTAAATAATTTGGCCATATCAGTGAAAATTCGTACCTTTGCATCGTGAATGACAAAGACCTCATACAAGCCGAACGCAACCGCATGAATATGTTCGTTGCGAGTCTTGAGAACCAGCTCAAGGCTGAAAAGGAGCGCAGTCTCCTCTTCAAAAGCAAGTACGAGAAGGCTTTAAACGACACAGACAAGAAGATTGAAGAGAGAACGGCAGAACTTATAGAGGAAAACAACGAACTCAAGCACAATCTGATTAAGACAAGACA
>JAZRYS010000089.1:0-1599 GCA_045600865.1 Candidatus Aphodosoma sp. | reverse complement strand
CTTCCATGTCCGTCTTCATCCGTGAATAATGCTTGTCCTCCGGATCAAGCATATCAATATCCTCGGCAAGTCTTGTTTTGACGGAATAGCACTGACGGAGCTGCTTTTCCAGTGCAGCGATTTCCTGCTCCAGAGCTGATGTGTCCACTTCCATATTGATCTTTTTCTGCATCATGGAAGCAAACTTCGGATTGCTGACCAGCTTTGCAATGATCTCTGCAATGGCATCGTCAAGAAGTTCTTCGTTGATCTGCTTCTTGTAGGTGCATTTATGGCCTCGTGTCATTTGACGGTGTTTACAGCCGTAATAGAAGAAATCTTTGTACTTTGTTCCATCGGCCTTGTGCTTGATACTCTTGTTCCCGTTCATTCCGGCACCGCAGATAGGACATTTGACAATACCAGAGAGAAGATGCACTTTTTCATCCTTTCCCTGATTCACACGTTTATATTTCTTTGCCTGTGATACGAGCTTGATCTGAGCCGCTTCCCATACATCATTAGGAATAAGGGCTTCATGCAAGCCGTCCACTAAAAGAAAATCATCCTGTTCGACCTGACGGTATTCATTCCTTGTTCCGTGAACCTTTTCAGTCGTTCTTCGGCCATAGGCAATTTTTCCGTTATACACCGGATTATTGAGTATCCGGCGAATCAAAGCGGCATCAAACAGAGGGTTCTTTCCGTTCTGTCTTGCGATTTTGTGAATGCCATGGTTTTCAAGATATTTTGCTATCGAATTGGAACCCATATCTGTATTGACATACAGGTCAAAAATCGTCCGGATTGCGACAGCTTCTTCCTCGTTCACTTCAAGCCTGCCTTCAATCAGGGTATATCCATACGGGGCGAAACCACCATTCCATCGGCCTTCACGGGCTTTTTGAATTCGTCCCTCCATGGTCTGGACTCGAATATTGTCACGTTCGATCTCAGCCACAGCAGATAATACGGAGATCATCAGTTTTCCGGCATCCTTGGAAGAATCGATCCCGTCTTCCACACAGACCAGATTTACGCCGAAATCCTGCATTGTCTGCAAGGTAGAAAGCACATCTGCGGCGTTTCTGCCGAAACGGGAAAGTTTGAAGACCAGGACGAAAGAGACATCGTCCTTGCCGGTTTTGATATCTTCCATCATCCGGTTAAAATCAGTTCTGCCTTCGATTGACTTTCCGGATTTACCGGCGTCCTCATACTCTCCGACGATTTCATAATCGTTGAACTCGGCATAGGCCTTCATCCTTGATTTCTGAGCGTCAAGGGAATAACCGTCAACCTGCATCGCCGTTGATACACGAGTATAAATGTATACTTTTGTTTTTCCTTTTTTTATCGGCATTTCCTGATATCCTCGTATTACTTACTCTCGCCTTTACTTTCGCAATGGCTTTTCTGATGGGCAGGTGTTATTCAAAATGCATCATTCGAGAGGCCAAGCATACTGCTGCAGACTATTTCCCTTCCCAAAAGTGATCTCCAGAAGTTCATTTGCTATCTGTTTACTGACTACTCTCATGATACTATCTTCAATATCATCTTTTGACAGAAGATTCATACTTCCATTCCACACAATTTCACTGTCGTTAACTGCATAAT
>JAZRYS010000088.1:0-1490 GCA_045600865.1 Candidatus Aphodosoma sp. | reverse complement strand
TAACTTAACTGCTGACATAATCTAAATCGGAACGTTCCGATTTAGATTAAAACAGGAACCTCAGATATATAGGAACTTGTAGAGGATATGCCTTTGTATCAAGTGTTTATATATCTCACAAGTTCCCATTTCTTTTAGAACAAGTCCTGGAGTTTTCGGATATCTTTTTTCCAGATGCGTTTCACACTACGTGCGGCCGTGGATTCTATTTTCTTGATTGCACTGTCGGTCATGAAGACGGTGACACCCAAGTATGTCATCGTGGTTTCAACACTTTCATGACCGAGCATTTTACTGATTTGAAAGACATTCATACCATCTTCCAACAGATGCGTGGCCATCGAGTGACGGAACTGATGAGAGTGGATGTGCTCCGGGACTTCCGGACATGATTCTCGGGCTTTGGCTGCATATACTGCAAGCTGCTTGTTGACACCACGGGCAGATGACTTACAGAGTTCGCCCCCGGATTTTGCATAGAACAAGTACGCATCCGGACTGGGATTCGAGCCGTGCATCCGGGAGATGTACTTATGCAATATACGCAGTGTCGCCTTCATAAAGTATGCGGTCCTTGCCTTCCTCCCTTTTCCTACCACGGTAACATAAGGTTTGCTCGCATCAAGCCTCATATCCTTTATCTTGATGGACAGCACTTCATCCATACGCAGGGCCATCGTGTACAGCATTGAGATGAGCAGAGTGTATCGCAAACCTGTCTCCGTGCTTGTTCCCGGTGCACCCATTATTGCTACAATGGCTGCTTTTGACAATGGCTCAACCACTTTTGTCCTGTTATTTGCAATATATCGCTCTATCTGTTTGAGGGAAAGATAGTATGGCATTACAGCCGGTTCTCTCGATGCATACTTGAGGAACGACCTCAGTTGGCATAGCCTGAGATTGCAAGTCTGAGGGGATGCGCCCTGCTTGTCCTGCAACCATTCCAGATATCTGCTCACATTCTGCTGGTTGAAGTACGTTATATCAAAGTGAACGGTATCTGCGTTAAGACGCTGCTGAGCGAACATGGCGAAGGATTTCATTGCCATACGATATCCCGTGATGGTATAGGCACTGCGTTTCCCTGCATTGTCTTCGAGGAAGCCGGCAAACATTTTGGCCAATGCGATGGCTCCGGTGTTTTGTGTGCTTGTTTTCATGGCTCAACCTTCGGGATTATCTCATTTACGAAGTCTCCCTCTATGTCCTCCAGCATATCAGCGAAGCGGGGAACAAGATGGAAGTAGTATTGGGTGGACTTGATGCTGACATGTCCCATACTGCGGCTGAGTGCCACCAACCGTTTGTCCGCATTGTAGCCGTCCTGATGCCAGCTCATGATGTTCTCAATGGCGTAGTTGTGGCGGAAGGCATATACAACTGCATCCCTTTCGCCTTTGTCCGGTTTTGCGTTATACTTATACCACAGAGCCTTGAACTTGGTATTCAACCAAGAAGGGTTGTGATACTTTCCATCGTGAGTCGGA
>JAZRYS010000087.1:0-1173 GCA_045600865.1 Candidatus Aphodosoma sp. | reverse complement strand
CTAGTATAACGTTTGTTAATTAAGTTAATTAATTTATAGCAATAGGTCTATTTCACCCTATACCTATGGTGGTGCAATAATGGCTAGACCTAAGACTAAGAATGTACAGTTCACGAACGAGGAACGTGATGAGCTAAGAAGAATTTCTTCGAGCAGAATGGAGCCCGCAGCGCATATTCAACGTGCAAAGGCCCTGCTGATGTATGAAGAAGGCATATCCAATCAAATCATAGCCCAGGAGATTGGTTTCAGCACTGTAGCGTTATCGAAACTTATCAACAAATGTCTGTTGATCGGACCGATTGCGGCTTTGAATGACCTGCCGCGCAGCGGGAAGGTCCCCACTATCACAGACGAGGACAAGGCATACATCAAACACATTGCATGCTGCAAACCCCTTGACTTCGGTTATCCCGAGGAGGTTTGGTCTCAAAACAAGCTTGCTAAACACATCCGCGAACATTGCACAGATGATGGATTTCCCAATCTTATCAACGTTAACAAATCCATGGTCTGGAAGATTCTGGACGAATCCGACATCAAACCGTTCCGTATCAGATATTACCTTGAGAAAAGGGACCCGGATTTCACTGCTAAAATGAAGGAAGTGCTGATGGCCTACAAGGAAATCCAGATGTCTGTACAGTCCACCGATGAATCGAAAACGGTGACCTTGTCATTCGACGAAAAACCCGGTATCCAAGCCATCGGAAACACAGTTGATGATAAGCCGATCACTTCTGAGAACGGATTCATCAAAAGGGATTCCGAATACAGACGTTATGGAACCCTGTCCCTGCTTGCAGGATTGAACCTCACCACAGGCGAGATTGTTCCCCTCGTAAGGGATACACATTCAAGTTCCGATTTCATTGATTTCCTGAAAATTGTTGACGAAAAGTATTCCGATGCGGAACGCATCAGACTTGTTCTCGATAATCTTAAAGTACACACCTCAAAGAAAGTGATGGAATATCTTGAAACCAGGCCGAACAGGTTCGTATTTGTATTCACTCCGAAACACGGTTCTTGGTTGAATCTTGTCGAATCCTTCTTCGGAAAAATGACTCGCACCCTTCTGAGAGGAATTCGTGTCAGCTCCAAACAGGAACTCGTTGACAGAATCTATGCATACATGGATGAAATTAACAAAGACCCAGTAGTATATCGTTG
>JAZRYS010000086.1:0-2278 GCA_045600865.1 Candidatus Aphodosoma sp. | reverse complement strand
TGGATCATGACTGCAAGGCAACATGTGCTGAATATCTACACAGAGAACTGCGCTTATGCAAGACCCTTCAAAACGGAATTCGGATAAGAATCATTACTTTCGGCTATAATCTGCGTATTGCCTCAAGTCGCATTGTGGGGTAAGGGGAAGATGTGCCAAAATCGCATAAAATTCGCGCGCTTACTCTCATGATGGATATTGTGCAAGCACCTTACTGCCATGGGGATTGCCGTCGTGATTTCTTGCGGATTTGAGGATAATATAATAACTCAACTTTAGCATTTGACAGAAATCTTTCTTCCGGGCACAAAAAAAGCTAAGGATTTTTAGGTTAATTCCCTAAAAATGCGTATCTTTGTAATAACGACAAAACAAGATACGAACTCCTTAGCCATGTGCAAAGATACAACAATTTTCTCGGAACTGCAGGAATTTTTCCAGCAAAATGATGCTCACAAAGCAATAAATCGCATTTCTGGCATAATGAATAGCCTCCAACTGCATAAGAGCAAGATAGGAATAGAGAAAGCGGACAACAGCAAGTATACGACCATCCAGGTTCTGCACCTTCTCCTCCTGTTCCCGTTCTTCATGGTGAAGGATGTCTACAGCTATAGCAGCTCTGCGCTCGGCAAGGTGTTCCATTTGGAGAAGGATGTGTTCTATCGTTTCATGCGTAACGACAGCATCAATTGGCGCAACATCACGTACCTGATAAATCTCCAGTTGATAAGCCGTATCTCATGCCGTGCAGACAGCAAGAAGACGGGCAAGCCGGTATGCCTTGTGGCAGATGACACAGATCTGCCAAAGACAGGAATGCACATTGAGCTCATTGGACGCATCCATTCACATGTCAAGAATGCCAGCATCCTTGGATTCAAGGGCCTGTTTCTTGCACGTACGGACGGCAAGACCCAGACAATCCTTGACTTTTCCCTGCACGGTGAAGAAGGAAAGAATCCGAACAGGCCGCACGGCATGACCAAGGAGCAGCTTGAGAAGCGATACAGCAAGGAACGTGACGGAAAGAGTTACGGTCAGAAGAGGATTGATGAGTACAAAGTGGATAAGCAGACAAGACTTCGTGAGATGGTGAGCAGTGCCATCAAACGCGGCATCCGTTTCGACTATCTGTTAGTTGACAGCTGGTTCACATGCAAGGAGCTGGTACACTTCGTAATGCGCCGACACATAAAATGCCACTTCCTTGGCATGATCAAGATGGGAAACACCAAGTACGAATCGAAAGAGTATGGCGCGCTTACGGCAAAGGGGTGCATTGACAAACTCAAGAGGGTAAAGAAGGGGATCAAGTACAGCAAGAAGCTTCACTGCTATTATGGTGAGATACAGGTGACTTTTGATGGTGTCCCAGTCAAGCTCTTCTTCTGCAGACGAGGCAAGCATGGAAACTGGAACGGGCTACTGACGACCAATGCAGAACTGGACTTCTTCAAGGCGTACGAAATCTACGCTATGAGATGGAGCATTGAAGTATGCTTCGCAGAAATGAAGGGACTGCTTAATATGGGCAAATGTCAGGCCAGAAACTTCACCGAGCAAATCGCCAGCATCTCTCTATGCGCCTTACAGTACAACATTCTCGGATACGTCAAGCGTTTCGACTCGTACGAAACCATCGGAGGACTGTTTGCAGAGGTGACTTCTGGAACAAAAGAACTGTCAATAGTGGAGAAAATCTGGCTGCTCATCATCGAGGTCGTCGCATCGATTGCAGAGCAGATCTCTGCTGACTACAATGAATTGATGGAATCTGCCATCAATGGGAATAAGCATCTAAAAACGCTTTTCGGACCATGCTTGACTGGAAGAGATGTTGCTTAAATGACAAATGCTAAAGTTGAGGATATTACGAGCACCAAACAGAGTTCCATCAATTAACTCGGTGTGGATAGTGAAGGTGTTTTTTGCTCTCATGACTTTGGTTCTACTCTAATGAGTTCAGTATAGTTAACTTCAAGCAACTCTGCGATTTTAATCAGAGTTTCGAGTGAGGGTTGAGAAGAGTTTGTACACCACTTGCTGACCGTAGCAGCGTTAACTCCCACGGCTGAAGCAAGCCATTTATTGGTCTTCTTTTTCTCAGCCAACATTACTTTTATACGGTTCAAATCTTTCTTGTCTTCCATACTGATATACTTTTGATGCCACAAAATTACTCATTTTTCTTCAAACAAAAGTACATTTTAAGTAAAAAAATAAAAATAAGCACTTATTATATTGCTTTATTTTCACTTTGTTTGCTATATACTGC
>JAZRYS010000085.1:0-2762 GCA_045600865.1 Candidatus Aphodosoma sp. | reverse complement strand
AGCTGTGAAGGGATATGGAACATCAATCCGTCTTCTCCGGGATTGTCGCAATGAATCTGATCGCTGTTGGAAGTGACTGTAAGGTTCTTAAGTGTATTGTGAGACAATGGTTCTCCGTTGGCAGTTACGCAAAGGCTTGGGAAGCGACATTCTATGTAACAAGCGCAATCTTCATTGCTGAACAGTTTGCCCTTGCCTAACCCCATTCTTACGGCTATGCTCCAAAGCAGATGACGGACATCAAAGCTGTTCAGCTTAGCCTTGAAGCGTGTCCATTCAACTTCTGGACGGTAGGTGTGATCCATGGCAAACCTCAATAGATCAGTACAGAAGTCTTCCATGTCTTCCTCATATACAAATGGGGACATGATATAAAGAAGGTATTCATGAATGGTCTGTATTCTCTTCTTCTGACATTCTGCCTGACTTTGGTAGAAATCATCTATACCTTGCTGGTAGGTTGTACTGGCATGATTATCTATTGATGATACTTTTGTCTCTGGCACACATGTATCTTCAACCACTTCCGCATCGATTATTTCTTCGACAGTTTCTGCTTCGTCTGTAACATCTACGTATTCTTGTTCGCATATAACAGGCTTAGCCTCCAATAGAAGTATTGGATTCTGTTCTGTTGGCTCACATGAGGCTGTTTGCTCTTTAGCAGTCTGTGGAATGGCTTTCTTTGTATTTGCTATTCCTGCAAAAGCGTACTGCACAGCCATGTATATTGACCAAAGAACAGAAGCAGACATCAGGTATAGAACATAGATAGGTACTATACCATCAGGCAAGACTGAATCTATCCACTGGCACAGTGGAATAGAAATCAGGAGTACTCCCACTCCTGGCAGGACTCGTGTTGAAATCCATTCCAGACGGTTGGATGCCTCACGAGGTGTGATTGATGATGGAGATTCTATTTTCATTGATT
The DNA here is from genome assembly GCA_045600865.1 of Candidatus Aphodosoma sp. Taxonomy (GTDB): domain Bacteria; phylum Bacteroidota; class Bacteroidia; order Bacteroidales; family Paludibacteraceae; genus Aphodosoma. Next base: position 1,828 of record JAZRYS010000085.1, on the reverse strand, counting down.
CTTGTGGTTTTATAAGAAACGAGCGTGTGAAGAGATCAAAATTGCGACTGCAAAGGTACAAAGAATAAGGCATATAACGAGCAGTTATTCCTTCTCTATACCAGTTATTTATGATTATTTAGGAATCATACTTCAAGTCAGTATGATTTTCATACTCGACTCTTTTCTACTCTTTGCTGGTTCTTTTTTGCGACAAAGGTATAACGAAAAATGAGAGCCAAGTAAAATTGGTTCTCATTTTCTATCATTTTTATAAGAATATTGTCCTGTTGGTTCCATTTAGTTCTAAAAAGGGAACCAACAAACTCTTATCATCCTTGTCCGACCACTTTCAACTGTGGAATTCCCTTTGGCTTTAGAGTGATGCGGTTCACGCTCTCGCGCTTGCTTTCGTCAGCCATATTCGCATAGATCTGAGTGGTCTCGACGTTCTTGTGACCGAGCATGTGCTGAACGGTGTAGATTCCTGTACCTGCATCAACCTGCAATGAGCCGAAGGTATGGCGTGCGCAGTGGAAGGTGATGTGCTTGGTGATTCCTGCAGCCTTTAGCCAGTTCTTTAAGACCGTGCCTGTCATCTTGTCCTTGAACTCAGGGAACACCTTGTCATCGGGATTATGTTCGCCATCGTAGAAGCCTATGAGTTCAAGGGCTTCTTCCGAAATAGGGTTGTTGATCAGCTGCTGTGTCTTCTGCATTCTCACCGTAATGAACATGCCTCCGTCACCGTAAGGCTGGATTTTCTTCCAAGTAAGCCCCTTCACGTCACTCTTTCTAAGTCCTGTGAGACAGGCAAAGAGGAATGCCTTCTTCAATACTGGCTCCTTGCAGTCTGTGTTGGCAAGGTTTACGAGCTCTGGCTGTGAGAGGTGTTCCTTCTCGGTCGGGATGGTGTCTATCCTGTCAAGGAAGCCATTGGGATTCTCCTGAATCTTATGATCCTTGTAAGCGGTGTGAAGCACGGCACGGAAGGTTGACCAATAGCCGGCAATGGTGTTGGTGTGGAGCTTGTGCTCCTTGTGGATGGTCTGTGGAGCACTAAAGAGGTAGTCCTTGAACTTGTTACAGAGGTCAACGTTGATTTCTCCGAACATGCACTTGCCCTCACAGAAGGCTTCGAAGTGTTTATAGACGTTCTCCCACTTCTTGTTCTTCTTCTCAGCCTTCATCTTGAAGTACTTGAGGAAGTCGCCTTTCTGCTTCTCCTTGTCAAAGAAGTCATAACGCTCGTTCACAATGCTCTCATAGCGTCGGCAGCGTAGTGCCTCGGCTTTCTCGGTCATGCGCTCGTTGTAGTCACGCTCACGCTGGTTCTTGGGCTTGGCGAAGATGTAGATGCCAAGCGACTCATGCCTCTGTACCTTCATGGTGAGCTCATCCCTGTAGCCGGGATAGTAGTCGAGGTAGAAGCTGAATTGCGTACCGTTCTTTATCTTGCGTGTACGCAAGGTAACTGTCTTGCAGATGTTTGACATACTTGTATGAATTTTGTTTTGTTGATAATCGAAGGCTATGTGTATCATAGCGTGTGCAAAGGAACTGCGTTACGGAAGAGTGACCAACTCACTTTTTCATAACTTGTGGATAATTGCACTTACACGCTGATAGTGGTGATTATTGTGTGTTATTGTAGGCGATAAGAGCCGAATTGCGCCATTCGTTCCTCCATTATTCGGTCTATTTCCTCCTTGACAATAAGATTCTGGACACCAACTTTGACTTTTGTGAGGTTATTTGTCTTGACAATAACGCAGATATTGCTCTTTGTCATTCCGTATTTCTCGGCAACCTCAGCAGTAGTATAGTAGGCATCACTTTCTTTTAGCTC
>JAZRYS010000084.1:0-1146 GCA_045600865.1 Candidatus Aphodosoma sp. | reverse complement strand
ACAGTACCAGTGCTCATACAGATGCCTTGCGTCCTTGCATCCCATGCTGGTCACAATGTGTCTGACATTGCATCCCATGCTGTTGTATTCAACCTTCGTGATTACCCATTGGGCCTCATTCCAGCTACCTGCTCTGTACATGTGGCGATAATATCTCTTCACGGGTTTCCCGTCTCTCTTGAAATCATCTCTCGCTCTTGCGACCCATGGTTCTGATTTCTCGTTAAGTACCTTGTTCCCAGTGATTCCCGTAATGAATTCCACATGGTACTGCGCCTTTGACCACTCCATGAACTCGTGACTGCAGAACATGGCATCTCCCCGTACAATGATTACCGTCTCCTTCCAGTATTTACGTATCTCGGTGATGATGCGCCTCATAAGGCCGAACACGTTCAGGCGTTTGTTGACACGGCCAGGACGCAGGAGGGGAAGCACGAGTTTCCCGCTGTAACCCTCGAATATGAACAGCGGCATGTAGCAATGCTCACCATAGTAGTCATTGAAGAAGGTTAACTGCTGGGCACCATAGGTATTGCTGTTGCTGTCATCAAAATCGAGAATAATCTTGGCAGGAACCTTCTTGTAGGATCTGATGAACTGATGAACAAACTCACGTCCCATATTGTACAACTCACGATGAGATACGTGGTTTTCAAATCTTGTCATGGTAGGTTGGGATGAGAGTGCCACATCGCCTGGCAGACGACCGCTGCACATCTTCAGCATACTGTCGTTACGCAGAGCGTCGCAGTCATCGGCATCTTCATAACCTGTGGCTATCTGGAAAATACGCTGTGTCATCATTTCCTCGATGCTGTGCACAAGCAGGTGTTCGTTACGCCACTCCATGACATGGGCACTCAGGCGATGAATGAAATTCTTGTGCTCGTTTACGCTCTTGAGAAGTGTCAAACCGCCAAAAGAAGATAGGTTTGGAGCTGTAAATGACACCTCAACAGGCTTTTTCAGGTCTGAAAACTGAAATAATTCGAGTTGAGCTTGCTTATTTGATGATTTTGTTGTAATTTTGCACATAGAGAACGTGGTTATAACATTGATTTAGAAGCACTTCAAAGTTACAACAATTCTTGCAAATATGCAAGAAAACGTTCTCTTTTTTATGTCTGTGAATAATTCAGGTTA
>JAZRYS010000083.1:0-1931 GCA_045600865.1 Candidatus Aphodosoma sp. | reverse complement strand
ATAAATGATACGGTACGCAAACATCTACTTATGGGATTTGCATCTGGGCGCAATAACCGAGGATGACTCGGGACGTATTGTCTTGGAATATACTCCCGAATTTGTAAAGAGCGGCTACAACCCCTCGCCTATATTTGCCACACCCCAGGAGGGCAGACTCTATGAATTTTCGCAATTGCCTTACGAAACATTCAAGGGCCTTCCTGGCTTCATCGCCGACTGTCTTCCTGACAAGTTCGGTACTGCCATCATCAACAGGTGGCTTGAGCAGTCCGGCCGTCCCAAGGACAGCTATTCAACCGTAGAGAGATTGCTCTACCAAGGCTCTCGCAGTATGGGAGCGCTCAGATTTGAGCCTCAGGAACGTGCTGACCTTAATAAGAACATCCGAATTGAGCTGGACGGACTTGTCAACGCTGCGGCCGAAGTGCTGAGGGACAGGGAAGAATTGCAGACAAACATAAACACTGATGAGGAAGCACTGCTTATGGTGCTACGAGTGGGCACTTCTGCCGGTGGCGCAAGGGCAAAGGCAGTAGTGGCATACAATAAAGATACGGGCGATTTGTGTTCGGGGCAGATTGACGCACCTGATGGTTACGAGCATTACCTGTTGAAGCTGGATGGCGTGAATCCGGAACAGCCGGGCATGTTCGGAAAAACATCACATTTCGGATCTTTGGAGTATTCCTATTACAAGATGGCACGTGAGTGCGACATAGAGATGATGGAGAGCTTTTTGCTGCCCGATGGTGACCGGAACCACTTCATGACCAAGCGATTTGACAGAGTCGGAGGCTCGCATCGTCTTCACATGGTGTCGTTGTGCGGCATGAACCACATGGACTTCAACCAGCCGGGGAGCTGGTCTTACGAGCAGTTGTTTGGCGTGATGAGAGGGTTGAATCTGCCTCATACCCAGATTGAACAAGCTTTCCGCAGGATGGTGTTCAATGTGATTGGCTGCAATCAGGATGATCACACAAAGAATTTCGCATTCCTGCTTGACACCGATAATGAATGGCGGTTGAGTCCGGCATACGATATGACTTATGCAAAGGGCAGCGGATATACCAGGCAACACCAGATGTCGGTAAACAACAAACGTATTGATATTTCCCGCCAGGACATACTTCGTGTTGCGAATTCCATTGGTGTAAATCAGGCCAAGGCCAATGAAATAATGGACAAGATGTGTGATGTATTCAGCCGTTTTACCAGTTTTGTAGAAACAGATATTCCGGAAAAGATGATAAAGGAAATTACCAACAATATCATGTTGCTGTAATGTATAGATTTCACCCATACTCCTTCCCTGATGCCAAGAACGTGGTTGTCTGCGGAGATATTCATGGCGAATTCAACGCTGTGGTATTCAAGATGTGCGTTCAGTACCAGATGAAGGACACATTGCTGATTGTGGCCGGAGACTGCGGTTTCGGATTTGACAAGCCCGAATACTATGAAAATGTGTACAGACGCAACTCCTCCAGACTGAGCAAATCAAACAACCGGGTAGTAATGATCCGCGGCAATCACGATGATCCCGCATATTTCAATGAAGAAAGAATATCACACCAGAGATTCCGTACTATTCCTGATTACGGTATCATACAGGCTTGCGGGCGCAACATTCTCTGCATTGGCGGCGCAATCAGCATAGATCGCGATTACCGGCGGAAGCATGATTCAAGACATTTTGCCGCTGGGGTTGCATCGTACTGGCCAGATGAGACACCAGTATATGATGAAGCTGCACTTGATAACATATGTCGGGATTTCAAGATTGATACAGTAGTAACACACACTGCCCCATCCTTCTGCGAATTGATTTCAAAAAACGGTCTGGCTGAATGGGCGGCCGTTGACCCGGATATTCCTGCGGATTGTGAAAACGAACGCAAGACCATGGATAGGATATTCGAGCATCT
>JAZRYS010000082.1:0-2781 GCA_045600865.1 Candidatus Aphodosoma sp. | reverse complement strand
TGAAATCAGCGTGATCGATTATGCCGGAAACTGCATGATCAAACACGGTCTGCTATGCGTGAATGTCTCAGGACTGAAGAATACATATAGGAATGACACGAGGAGTCATGCCTTGTCAGAGAGTGCAATCAAACTTATATTTAGATTCCTGTCTGACAAATCCTACATAGGCAAGGCTTATCGTGCCATTTCAGGTGAAACCGGAATGTCTCTCGGTTCTATCAAGAACACTATTGAGGAATTGACCAACAACCAATTTGTCATGCATACGGACAAAGGCAGGAAACTCATAAACGAAGACAAGTTGCTGGAACTCTGGGTTCAGGCATACAATCAGACCATCCGACCGAAACTGACGCTCAGAAGAATGAGTTTCAGAACAGATGAGATTCGCAGCAAATGGCAGGAGATGAATCTGCCAGAAGGCATGTCATGGGGTGGTGATTGCGGTGCAAACCTTACAGATGGTTATCTTGTTCCTGGCTCGTTCGAGATATACACATTAAAACCAAGTGCATTGTTGATGACAACAGGCTTGGTAATGCCCAACGATAATGGCGAAATAACTCTATATCAGAAATTCTGGAATGATGACTGTGACACCAAGATAGCACCAAAGCTAATAATTTATGCAGACCTCGTGAATAGTGGCGACAGCCGACAGATAGAGGCAGCACAAAGATTGATAAAGAATGGAATATAAAATAGACAAGACAAAGTTTGCCAATGATCCTCTGTACGAGACACTGGCAGCTTTGCAGAAATCGTTGGAGCAACTGAATCTCCAGTTGTATGTTGTAGGAGCATGTGCAAGGGATATTGCAATGAAAGTTCTTAATGTATCTGCTTCGACAAGACGCACCATTGATATTGACGTTGCCATCGCTCTTGACAATTGGGAAATGTTTGACAAGGTGTCGGAACTGCTTCAGCATAACAATTTCAAGAAGGATCCGTATGCCAAGCAGAAGTTCTATTATAAAGGAGAAGACGGAACCAACGACTATGAAGTTGATGTCGTTCCATTCGGACCTCTTGCTAATAACGAGGTAATAGGATGGCCTCCTGAGGGCAATCCGGAAATGTCGGTAAGATGTTTTGAGGATGTCATGAAGGATGCAGACACAATTATCGTGGACGGGAATGTACGGTTCTGCATAGCATCGCTAAGTGGTCAGTTTCTGATAAAGCTCGACGCATGGATAGACCGTCACCTGAAAACGGACAAGGATGCACGTGATATGTTCTATATCATAGACAACTTTTACTTGACTTCCATCGTTGACAAGTTTCCACCACCAGAGCAGGTGACCAATTTCGATGACCCTACATTTGACGACTTCGTAGCAGGGGCGCAATGGATAGCATCAGAACTCCGTTCATTACTATCAGATGAACACCGCACGTACTATGTAGATTTCATCAACAGCGAGCTGTCATTGGAAGATAACAGCAAACTCGTTCAACATCTTGTTACGGCATCGAACAATAGTAACGTGCGTATCTACTCAAACATAAGACTCGCATTACAGAACATCGTAAATATTCTTTCGGCATGACAACAGAACTATTCACAGAAGACTATGACAGCCAGAACGAGGACTACTGCAGGGTGGTAGAACTCGAAGGACGTACTCTTGTCATCATGGCTGATGGCATGGGAGGATTATCACTCGGTGCTGAAGCTGCAGAGTGTGTATGTGAGGGTATTGCCGAATACGTTTCCAAGAATCTTGACACGGACATCCTATGGCAAGAGGCTTTCAAGTATGCAGACAACAAACTCCATGAATTGAGCCTTGCAAACCATAGCAATATGGGAGCAGCCGTAACGGCACTGATAATCACAGAAACATCATGTGAGGTTGCTTGGCAAGGTAATGTTCGCCTATATCTGTATAGAGACAATCAGCTACAGCAACTCATCACTGACCATGTAATGGATATAGGTTATGGGCAGAAGATGCTTACACGCTGTTTGAAAGGAGGAGGTTTGCGTGATGACGTTCCGACAAAGAACATACCATTGCAGACGAATGATATTCTATTCTTGTGTACAGATGGATTCTATAATATCCATGAACAGGATTTGTCATCTGGCAATGCAAGTGTTCCAAAAGAAGACATTATGAATGATGATGCAACATGTTTGAACATCAAAATCAATTAGCACATGACAGAAGAAGAAATATACGAAGAACTCGAAATCACATACGGCAAACCGCCCAGGACTACATCGGAGAAAAATATGATATGGTTGAAGGGGGTACTGGAAGCACATATCATTGAAGGCGAGTTCAATGAAGATGTTCCAAAGCCAAGTCTTGATGCATTGGCAATGACCCTCATTGCAATCACCACCTATGACATTCCGATGGAAGAACTTGCTGCTAAGAAACCAGCAATAAGACGCACGCTTCTCTGGTTCATCGTGAAGTGCAATAATCATTATGACGAGATAGATGAAATAATGCATCAACTCATGCACAAGTCATATAGGGGACTCAAACTTTTCATGATTACCAGGATGCTGAAAATCTTCAAGTGGCTCTCCATGCAGGAGATTCCAACAAAGTTGGTTGAGGTGGTCTTGTACCCAGAGCACTACGATGACATAAGCGATGGTCTTCACCAACTTATCAGTCCTAACAAGATTGAAAGTGCCACACTATATATAATATGCGCGATAGAAGAAGGGCTACTTCCTATGGATGTCAGTCGTTCACTCATGATAAAAGAGTTCGAACTTACGCCAAACAAGAGTGCCTACCATCGTTACTT
>JAZRYS010000081.1:0-16042 GCA_045600865.1 Candidatus Aphodosoma sp. | reverse complement strand
GTACATTTCTATCTTTTCTCTAAAAACATACCCGAAACGTCTGCTGCCCCGCCCAGAACCTATTGGATAATATTCGTTATTCCTTTCTATGAACTGACAAGGTCGATTCTTCAATCTTACCTTGTAAACTTTACTAACTACTTAGTTGTTCAATCGTGTCAATGTTCGCTATTTTCAGCCCCCGGTTTTCCTTTCCGAAAGCGACTGCAAAGGTACTGCCTTTTCCTGACGTGGCCAAACAAAATCACAATTATTTTTCAAAAAAAATTGTTCTTTGTCAATCAGTCCATTACGACAAGAAATCACCAATGGAGTACCATTCTGAAGCGTTTTGTGCCTGGATTATACTCCACGAAGTCGTTGGCGGAGCAATAGAAAAAGACGCGACCAACCTGAAATTCGTAGTCAACGGTATATTCCCAACGATACCCGTCATCCTCCTCCATATATCTTGTATAAGGTAATACATACTGGGAATCACCAGCGACTTCATAACACTCTACAAAACCATCAGTGAATATAAAATTCGTCAATTCCGGCACATTCACTGTCGCAACATAATAACCATTCTGCCATCCCCAACTATTTTCGGGTACGGCGATGTCAACAACTTTCCAGTTCGTACATTCTACGCGTTGAATAACCGTCTGCGTACAAGATGTCAGCAGTACAATTCCCAACAAACAAATCAATACTTTTTTCATAATATAATTATTTTGTGATTATCACTTTAGCTTTAGCATCATAGTTAAAAGTTTCCTTCTTGCTTCCCACCATTTTCACTTCTACCTGCAAGTTTTTTTCACGAACGTTTCGTTCGGCTGCAGACACATTATTAAATAATACGTTTCTTTTTACTGTACTATAGACATGCCTCACCATATATTTCGTCAATGTATCCTCTGGAAGCTGCAAGGCATTAAGAAACTGCAATTCGTCCTCGTTAAGTTTATAACCAAATGGTATATGTAGTTCCCCGTCGAAACACTGGGTCAGTTTTTTAAGTGCACAGGTTGACGGGTCAATATAGAAATACACAACCCATTCGCCTTTGGCAATCAGAAAATTAAATTTTCTTGTATATATCAATACTGTATGGTCGCCCAATACTGTGTATTGCCATCTTGACAATTTGTCTGTTTCTATTCGCTCTTCTATGAAACAAGCCTCGCCTCCCCAAAGGAACCTGTGCATTTTCAATGCCTGTTCGTCCAATGCCGTTTTTGTATAATGCCAGCCTTTTTTCTTTGCCTTTTTGTCATTGAGTTTTTTATCAGCCATGTCATCCAACAGCACGTATCCCTCTTTCACTTCGTCAGTAACCATTTGTCTGATCTCATTCACTTTCAGTTTCAGCGAATCGCCACCGCCTTTCTTATGTTTAGGGTATTCGGTCATCACACCAATAACCTCATGGTTCATCAGTTCCCTGCCGTTCTGTCGTCCAGAATACGAAGAGACTACGTTATAGCTATGTGTAACCTTTGGAAAATCATTCTTCAGTTTTTGCAAGAATTTGGCCAACACCTCTTTTTTCATTTCTTTTGCCTGTTTCTTGCTCAACTTAGCATTCACAGCCACTTCGTCAAGCATTATAGGCTGTTCCTGCAATGTTATTTTCAGCAACACCTCTGGTTTGTACTTATCCAATTCATACTCTATTGTCTTATATGTAATCATGGACACTATCAAGACTTCGCCCTGAAGTTTATCGACATCTATTGCGAAACGTCCCTCGGCATCTGTCGAAACGCCAGAAGAGGGATTGCTTTTCTGGAATACAGCGACTGCCTGCATAGGCTCACCATATTCGTCAACCACCACACCACGCACCGTTTCTCCACAAAGCATAGCCAATGGCATAAACAATGTCAATATAACACTTGTCAGCTTATTCATATTTTTCCTCTCTCATTACTCTTTTAGCCTCGTTTTCCTTCAGTGTCTGTCTCTTGTCATAAGCATGTTTGCCACGAGCCAATGCTATTTCCATCTTGGCATATCCGTTTTCGGCGATAAACATTCTCACTGGAATTATTGTATAACCTGCTTCTTTCGTAAGTCGCTGGAACTTACGCAATTCTTTTTTTGTCAGCAGCAGTTTCCTATCTCTCTTCACATCATGATTGTAGAATGTTCCCAATCGATAGGCAGATATCTGCATATTTTTAACCCACAATTCATTACCAATAAACATGCAATAGGTGTCAACAAGTGATGCTTTTCCCTCTCTAATGGATTTTATCTCTGTTCCAACAAGCACTATTCCAGCAGTCACACTGTTGGATAAAATATAGTCAAATGAGGCCCTTTTGTTCTTAATCTCCATAATACTAAAAAAATCTTCATTTTTTCTTTGCCACGTCACAAAAAATGCCTACCTTTGCAGTCGCTTTACGACAAGCGCATATCGCTTTGTTAAATGACCCGTATGCCACTATGGCTCAGTTGGTAGAGCAACGCATTCGTAATGCGTGGGTCGCCGGTTCGAGTCCGGCTAGTGGCTCTTTTTTTACCTTTCACTCACCACTTTTTCATTTCACCATTCTCTACAACTGTCATATTGAACTCTTCGCCCTCCTTTGTTATCAGATAGGCTTTCAGTTCTTTATGTTCCATCATCCAGCCGACTGACTCCTTCAGTCCTGCAACCATACATGCTGTTGCCCAAGCGTCTGCGGTCATGCAATCGTCTGCCACAATTGTTGTGCTCAAGATGTCAGTAGCGACTGGCATTCCTTGTCTTGGATCTATCGTATGAGCGACTTTCACATCACCCATCTTGTAGAAATTCCTGTAGTTTCCACTTGTAGCCATTCCACAGTTCGTCAAACTCAAGGCCTCTTCCACGTCATTCAGATTCCCGTCTTCAGGTGTATTTATACCTATTCTCCACTTCTCACCCCTAGGATTGTTTCCGCAAACTACAACTTCACCACCTATCTCAACGCAGAAGTTTTCACATCCGTTTGTTTTCAGAGCTTTAGCGACAACGTCGCATGCAAAGCCTTTTGCTATGGCTGCTGCATCAACTGTTCCACCGACAAGTCTCATCGAATCTCCATCCACCACCAACTTGCATTTTTCATATCCAACAATATTTTTAAGTGAATCAGCAACAACTCTCAATGAATCGATATTATCCATGCTCTTTTCATCTATTCCAAATCCCCACAGATTCACCAATGGGGCAACTGTCATATCAAAACAACCTCCTGTCGCCTGGCTGACTGACATTCCTTTTTCGAAGACAGCAATGAATAATGAGTCTATTTCCACAGTTTCCCCTCTGTTCAACCTTGCCAACGTACTATTGTCATTAAACAACGACAAGGCATTGTCTATTCTTTCCAACTGCCGTTTCACCACCGAATCTTGCTCCATCTTGTATTGGTAAGTTATATGATAGGTTGTCCCAAAGGTCATTCCTTCCATCTTAAACCACTCCATTCTTGGCTTGCAGCCCATGCAAAGCATGATGATACATAGAATCATAAGCAACAATGCCGTCAATGTTCTCCAGTTGACAAAACGTTTTATTCTTTCGTTCATATTTTTACAATTCTATCATTTTTATTATCTGCCCACCGCTTGGAGCATTATTTGGATTGCTGCTTGCAAACAGCCTGGCCACCAGTCTTTCACGTTCTTCTTTTCCCATCGTCTGTCTGGCACATCTTCCACTCAACGAAGCTATTTTCATTGCCAGTTGTGCTTTAAATTCATGTCTTACATCCAATTCTCCCTCTTTCATTCCGTCTATGACATCCTGGACAAATTCCAAGCTGTCAATTCCTTCAGGCATGACTGCCGGCACAGCGTCCATTCTGTACATCATCGGACCAAACTGTTCGAATCTGAAACCTATTTCACTCAGGTCAACTTCTATCTCATGGAATATGCACTCGTCATCACAACTTCTCAGCTGCAATATCTCGTCGAACAGCAGTTTTTGCGATGGCATATCTCCCTCCAAGGCCATTATGTCATCATATTTTATTCTCTGCATCGCCATTGGAACGTCAATCAAGGCAAGACCGGATTTCAAGGCGACACACAGCCACCTGCCTCTGTAATATATGCTCTCCCCTACTTCAGGTTCGTTATCTGCAACAGCAGCACTACTGACAATTGCTGTTTCACCATGACCCTCACCAATCATTTCAAGTCTCTGTTCCACAGCCTCCATTTTTTCATGTTTCATCCCCTCAAACATGGTTTCCCAGTTTCTCGTCACAGGTTTTTCGTTGCTGTTCTGGCTTGCAAATGGATTATAGTTGCTGTCAAACTTCACCTCTGGCATTTTCATTCCGCAACCACATCTGCCTTGGCTATATACTGGTATATCTACAGAATTGCCACCATCAAAATCCAATGACGGAGCGATATTGAATTTACCCAAGGCCTCTTTTATGGCAACAACAAGGATGCTGTATATCTCCCTTTCGTTCTCGAATTTGACTTCAGTTTTGGTCGGGTGTATGTTGACGTCAAGGGTTTGCGGTTCAACCTTAAATTCAATAAAAAACATTGGCACTGCATCTCCTTGCAGCATACGGTCATAAGCCTGGATGACGGCTCTTCTGAAATATGGATGGACTATATACCTGTCATTTACCATAAAATGCTGAGGCACGCCTTTACCTGCAGTTTCCGGTCTTCCCACAAAACCGTCTATCTGCACCAAAGTAGTATCTGCGTGTATAGGTATCAGGTCCTTTTCGAAACTTTTCCTATGTCGTCCGAAGAGTTGCGTAATCCTCTGCTTCATGTTACCCGCCTGCAGTTCAATCATCAGGTCATCTCCACTGAAAAGTCTGAATGCTACATCTTTATGCGCCATAGCCACCCTTTGGAACTCCTGGACGATATTCTTCATCTCCGTCTCGTCACTCTTCAAGAACTTTCTTCTTGCCGGCACATTGAAAAAAAGGTTCTTCACAGCAAATTGCGTTCCCCTTGCACATTCCGCAGGCTCTTGTCTCAGGACTTTTGATCCCTCTATGGCAATCAGTGTCCCGAGTTGTTCTTCTTCACGCCTTGTCTTAATCTCCACTTGCGCCACAGATGCTATCGAAGGCAAGGCCTCACCCCTGAAACCCATCGTTTTTATGGAAAACAGGTCTTCAGCTTGGCGTATCTTGCTTGTCGCATGTCGTTCGAAAGCAAGTCTGGCATCACTCTCGCTCATGCCACAGCCGTCATCTATGACAGTTATCGACTGTTTGCCAGCACCCTTAACGATCACTTTAACCAACTTGGCTCCTGCATCAACCGCATTCTCCATCAGTTCCTTGACGACGCTTGATGGTCTCTGCACAACTTCACCGGCGGCTATCTGATTAGCGACAGAATCTGGCAGCAACTTTACGACATCCATAATATCAACGCTATGACCAGCAGTGCTGCTGCAATTATCACAAATCTTCTGTTTGCTTTTCTTGCCATTTCCTGGATATTCTCGTCATCAGAGGCTCCTGCATCAAATTTCCGCATACGTCTGAAAGTCCCACGTTTGATAGAAGTCTTGAACTTCGCAGGGTCACTGGCAATGCCATGCTCGACATTCAGTTCCTTTGTCACGCGGTTCTCTCTCTCCTCACGCTCCTCTTTTTCCGGGTCGTAATATATATTGACATGACGATACCGCCTTGGTTTAGGCGTGTGCACCAATTTTATTCCGAAAGCCATTTGTATTCTCCTTTAAAGCTGTATGCAGCAGGTCCTTTCATGAAGACCTTCTGCTCGCCAGTACATATTATTTCCAAGTCTCCGCCTCTCAGCGTAACTTTTATTTTCTCATCGTATGGCACTCTGCCCAGTTTGCAGAAAGCAGCAACCACGGCACAGGCGCCTGTTCCGCAAGCCATAGTCTCGCCAGAGCCTCTCTCCCACACTCTCATTTTCAGATGTCTTTCGCCCACTTGTTCCACAAATTCAGTATTCACTCTGTCCGGAAATCTTTCATGCCGTTCAAACAGGGGGCCGAGTCTCATAAATTCAGAATCACTGAGGGCCTTTTCCACAGGTATCACCAGGTGAGGGTTGCCGACATTCACGTTCACACCTCTGAAAGTCACGTCTCCAGCTGTTATCTCGTCATCCACAAATCCATAAGTGGCTTCACCCATATCCACTGTAACACACACGACATCATCACCTTCAACATCCAGCCGCAGTTTCTTTATTCCGCTGGCAGTCTCAACCTTAATTTCTGTATCAGTAACATACCCTTGTTCATACACATATTTACCAACACAACGTATGGCATTACCGCACATTCTTCCTTCACTGCCATCTGTATTGAACATTCTCATTCTGCAGTCGGCAATATTTGACTTCATTATAAGCACAAGGCCGTCGCTTCCGACACCAAAATGGCGGTCAGACATAGCAACGGCTAACTTGTCTAAGTCACTTGGTACCGGCTCTTGGAAACAATCTATATAGATATAATCATTTCCTAAGCCGTGCATCTTAGTGAATTGCATTATATATTTGCTTTTTGTTTACTCTTCTTCCTCAGGCTCAGCCATGTTGTGGAATACGTTTTGCACATCCTCATCTTCTTCAATTTTCTCGATGAGTTTGTTGACACTTTCCATCTGTTCTGGCGTGATAGTCTTTGTATCGTTAGGGATACGTACGAACTCAGAAGAAGTTATCTCAAAACCGTTTTCTTCGAGATATTTCTGGATAGCAGAGTTCTGAGCAAACTCGCCATAGATTACTATTTCCTCTTCCTCCTCAAACAACTCATCAACGCCATAATCTATCAGTTCGAGTTCAAGGTCATCTATTGCCACGCCATCCTTCTTCGCAATGTGGAACACACATTTATGCTCAAACATGAACTCAAGAGAGCCGGAAGTACCGAGGTTACCACCACATTTATTGAAATAGCTACGGATGTTGGCAACTGTTCTGGTGTTATTGTCTGTTGCTGTCTCGACAAAGATTGCAATACCGTGAGGGCCGTAGCCTTCGAAGTTCACCTCTTTGTAGTCGGTAAAATCTTTCGACAGGGCTTTCTTGATGGCGCGCTCAACGTTATCTTTTGGCATGTTCTCCTTCTTGGCTGTTGCCATGAGAGCACGCAGACGTGGGTTTGTATCAGGATCGCCACCGCCAGTCTTTGCTGCAATGGTTATTTCCTTACCTAATTTAGTAAACACGCGAGCCATGTTGCCCCAGCGTTTCAGTTTTCTCGCCTTGCGATACTCAAATGCTCTTCCCATTTTTTATATATTTATTATCAATTTGTCAATTATCAATTCTCAATTGTTAATTAAAAAAAGGCCCTTTCAGTTGAAGAAAGCGCCTTTAAATTTGAGGTACCTAGCAGATTCGAACTGCTGTAAACGGTTTTGCAGACCGGCGCCTAACCTCTCGGCCAAGGTACCCTTTGTTTTGCGGGTGCAAAGGTACGACATTTTCTCCACACCCGCAAACTTTTTGTCATTTATTTTTCCACTTTCTTCAGTTCACGCTTTGGTCCATGATGCATATCCCTCATCATCAACTTATTGAACTCCTTATCGGCCTTGTAATAGAGATATACTTTCTTAATAGGCAGTACTTTCTTCATAGCCTGATAAAATTCATCCGTAAACTTCGCTTGTTCAAGCGTTTGAGCATTAACAACATCAAGATTTTTTGTAAATTCCTCATCTGTCAAAGTGTCGTTCAATGCACGCATTGCTTTGTTCATTTTATGCTTCGACGCACCTGTTTTCTTGTTATAATCATCATAAATTGCAACGAAAGCTGCTTCTTCTGCCTCTGTCAGGCCCATTTCCTTGATGATGAAAGCACGTCTCTGTTCTTTCTTTTGGGTCATCCATTCCTTGGCATTATGCTTTGATTTTGGATCCTTGCCCTGCTCTGGGCATTGCTTGTTACAACTCTTTTCCTGTCCGAATGCCGAAATTGTCATCAGACACACCATCATAATAAAAAATACTCTTTTCATAGTCAAAATATTATTAAGTTACACATTAAAGTTTCAATCAATACTCGTATTCAAACTCTATCTGCGCCAATGCCTCTTCTATCTCCAGAGTGCTCAGTTCCTCGTTGAGCACATCGTAATATTCCTCGTCTGATGCTGCCATCATTATCTCTTCACCTGTCTGGCTGACATCGTTTCTAAGATTCAGAACCGTGAACACTCCAACAAGCACCACTGCTGCTGCCGCTACTCCTGTAGCCCATTTTCCCCACATTGGCTTGCTGCTGCCTGCCGTATTGATGTCTCTCACTTTTTTCATTTTCACTTCCTTTGCCTCGGCAGCTTCCATTGCTTCAATTTTTGCCATCATCTTTTCCTCGAACCCTTCGAAATAATTTTCCGGCACTTCAAAAGGAAGTTTTTTCTCCATGTTTTCCATGTTATTTTCCATATCTTTAATCTTTTTTCAATGTTTGGACAATTAGTTTATCTTAAAGTTTAATCAGTCATCCTGATTTTTTATGTAAGCAGTGATTTTTTCTGCTGCAATATGGTACGAAGCCTTGAGTGCACCCTCGCTTGTGCCTGTTATTTCGGCAATCTCGGCATACGATTTGTCTTCGAAGTACCTCATGTTGAACACGAGTCTCTGTTTTTCGGGCAGTGTCATTATAGCCTTTTGGAATTTTGTCTGCATTGCATCGCCGTCGTAATATGCATCAGCTTCCATTCTTTCAATCATGAGATCCTCGTAATCCATGGGCACTTGCACGTTCTGCATTCTCTGCTGTGCCATGAATGTCAGGGCCTCGTTTGTTGCTATTCTGTACATCCACGTGTAGAACTGGCTCTCACCTTTGAAACTCTCCACCGACTTCCATATTTTAATATATGTGTTCTGCAAAACGTCGTCGGCGTCCTCATGAACGAGCACCATTTTTCTTATATGCCAGTACAGTGTATGTTTCGTCAGCCTCATCAACTCTGCCATTGCCTTGTTTCTCGTGGCTGGATTCTGCAGCATCGGCACTAGTTTGTCTATCGCATTATCCTCTTTCATAGCAATATATCTATTTGTTACACATTTGTTTTCAAAGAAAGTGCAAAGGTACAATAATTTTTTCATATAAATGGCATCTTAATGCGAAAAAATGCGTACCTTTGCAAAATGTTTGTAAATTTTATAAGATATGTCTTTTCCTGCTGGCAGCATTGAATTTCTGACAGTGTCTGTGGAATTTTGTCGATTTGTGGAAGGTGCAAGAGAGATGGAGTCTTCCGACCTCAAGACGAAACTCCAGAGACTTCTTTCCCTGCTCTATTTCAAGGCACTAATGGTTGACCTTCCAGATTTCAATCCTCACGAAGATGATGAATATGATGTCGATGAGTTCATCGACGAGTTTGCATATAACGATGTGCGCAGTTCGTTGCATGACATTCTTGGCAACAGCGACGGATATGTCGCTCTTGCCCCTGAGAACAACGACATTTACGATGGCGACACTGCTGCATTCACTGTTTCCGAGGATATTGCAGACGTTTACCAGTCAATAGGCAACTTCGCTTACGCATCAAAACAAGGAGATGAGGATATCATGGTCGAAGCTCTTCGTAAATGCATTGCAGACTTCCGTTTCTATTGGGGTGCCCGCCTTCTTTCTGCCCTCACCGCATTGCATAAAACTATCGCCAATTAATTATCAATTACCAATTGCTGTGGATTCTGAAGCACTAAATCAATTACCTGTTTGCTCAGTCAATGGTCGCATCATTGTCATCGACTCTCCTGTAGGTGTCGAGGCTGCCATTGCCGAGTTGCGGCATGAAGGGCTCATCGGGTTTGACACCGAGACTCGTCCATCGTTTACCAAAGGAGTACGGTACTCCATTTCATTGCTCCAACTTGCTACACGCACCACTGCATATCTTTTTCGTCTTCAAATGATAGGACTGAACGAACCTCTCAAGGCCCTGCTCGAAGACCCGTCAGTCATCAAGGTTGGACTCTCCACTCATGACGATTTCCATTCGTTGCAACGTTGGATGCCATGTGCACCTAAAGGATTCATCGAATTGCAGCAATACGTCAAGGCTTTCGGCATTGAGGACATGTCTCTCCAGAAAATATATGCCATTGTGTTCGGCGAACGCATTTCAAAGACGCAACAACTCTCCAACTGGGAACTCAACCCTCTCACCCCTGCGCAGTGCAAATATGCAGCCATAGATGCCTGGGCTTGCCTTTTCATCTATTACAAGATGGAAAACAAATCTCTTGACGACACTTTTACTCCTAATCCACAGCATGTCATATCTGCCCAACCTTCGAAAAAGGCCAAACCTAATGCAGGTAGTTCTTCAAAAAAAGCCAAGTCATCCAGAATACATAAAAAAAGAAAGCCGCAAGCCCCTAAGCCAACGGCATGATTATCCACTGTCAATTACAACAAGATGATAACAATAACTTTACGGCCAAAGAAGGAGGAAAGTCTCCTGCGTTTTCACCCCTGGGTCTTCTCAGGTGCCATTGCCCACATTTCGGACGAAACCTCACTTCAGGAGGGAGATCTTGTACGCGTGGAGAGTTCACGCCATGAATTTCTTGCTCTCGGTCATTGGCAGATTGGCTCTATTGCCGTACGCATTCTCAGTTTCACCGACACTCAGACAGACCGCAATTTTTTCAAGGCCAAAATAGAGGCAGCATACCGTATGCGCTGCGACCTTGGCCTGATAAACGACACAGCTGGCCATGCAACGAACTCTTACCGCCTCATACATGGCGAAGGCGACACCCTTCCGGGCCTTATTGTGGATATCTACAACAACACAGCCGTACTTCAGGCACATTCCGTAGGTATGCACCATCTGCGTCAGATGCTTGCGGAACTCATAGTCGAGATCACTCCTGCCACAAAGGTATATTACAAATCCGAAGGCACAATGCCCCATAAAGCACCTGTCGAGGTTTCTGATGGTTATCTGATTGGCTCATACGAGCCTGATGACGACCTTGCTTTCGAGAATGGACTCTGTTTCCGTGCAGACTGGCTTCATGGCCAGAAAACCGGCTTCTTTCTCGACCAGCGCGAGAACCGTGCTCTGCTTGAGCGTTATGCAAAAGACCGTGACGTGCTCAATATGTTCTGCTATACAGGCGGTTTCTCATTCTATGCCCTTCGCGGAGGAGCACGCATGGTTCACTCGGTAGATGCCTCGGATAAGGCAATAGCACTTGTCAACGAGAATGTGCGTCTTAATTTCAAAGAGACAGCCAACCACGAGGCTTACGCCACAGATGCCTTCCGTTTTCTTGATTCAATGGAAGACGGACGTTACAATCTTATAGTTCTCGACCCTCCTGCCTTTGCCAAGCATCGTGATGCGCTTCACAATGCGCTCATAGGTTATCGTCGTCTCAACACTTTGGCGTTCAAGAAGATTCGTAAGGGAGGAATACTGTTTACCTTCTCCTGTTCACAGGCAGTAAATCGTGAGCAATTCCGTCTGGCAGTTTTCACAGCAGCAGCGCAATCTGGTCGTCACGTCCGCATACTCCATCAGCTGACGCAGCCAATCGACCACCCTATAAGCATTTACCATCCAGAAGGCGAATACCTCAAAGGTCTCGTACTTCAGGTAGAATAAATCATCAATATGAAACACTTACTCACATTTTTATTCCTGCTCATTGCAGCAACTGCCTCTGCCCAGATAGACAAGATCTTGGGCGATTGGACAACCATCGACGACCAGATAAACGAACCTGTCTCTGTGGTTCGTATCTATCGTGCAACGAACGGCAAATACTATGGCCGTATTGACCGCATAACCTATCCAGGCTACGAAAATGCCCTCTGCAAGGAGTGCAAGGGCGATCTCCACAACAAGCCCATGAAAGGGATGGTCATCATCTACGACATGGTCTATAACGAAAAGAAACAGCGTCTCGAAGGAGGTCGTGTTCTCGACCCAAACAACGGAAAGTATTATCATGGTGCCATCTGGTATGACGCAAAGAAAGGCTGCCTCATACTCCGCGGCTCGCTTGATTCCCGTGGCATTCTCGGACGTTCACAGGAATGGCAACGAGCTAAATAATTGAGAATTGACAATTGAGAATTGAGAATTGAGAATTGAGAATTAAAAATGCAACCCCTAATATCTAAATCACCGGCAGAATTAAAAGAGATAGCCGCAGAAATAGGTCTGAAGCCTTTTGCCGCACGTCAGATTGCCGAGTGGCTATATCATAACCGCGCAACCTCCATCGACGCAATGACCAACATCTCGCTCAAGGCACGCCAGGCACTTTCCGAGCGTTACGAACTTGGCCTCAATGCTCCTGTGTGGTCTGCCCTTTCATCGGACGGCACTGCCAAATATCTCTTCAAGACGGAAAACGGACTTGTCGAGACAGTCTTCATTCCAGAGGACGACCGTGGGACACTCTGTGTCTCGTGCCAGGTAGGCTGCCGCATGAACTGCAGTTTCTGCATGACTGGCAAGCAAGGCTGGTCGGGCAACCTCTCTGCCGCCGAGATTATGAACCAGATACTCTCCGTGCCTGAATCGTCACGCCTCACCAACATAGTCTTCATGGGCATGGGTGAGCCGTTCGACAACACAGATGCCATACTCCGTTGCTGCGAGGTGCTGACCTCCGACTGGGGCATGGGCTGGAGTCCTTCGCGCATAACAGTCTCGACAGTAGGTATAATACCCGAAATGCGTCGTTTTCTCGACAATACGAAATGCCACCTTGCAGTCTCGCTGCATAATCCATTTCCCGATGAGCGTGCCTCGTTCATGCCTGCCGAACGTCGTTATTCCATAACAGATGTCGTGTGCACATTGAAAGATTACGACTGGACTCACCAGCGTCGCCTCTCTTTCGAGTATATTCTGCTGCGGGGTGTCAACGACAGCCAGCGTCATGCCTCTGAACTTCTCCGCCTGCTCAAAGGCATGGAATGCCGCATCAACCTCATCCGCTGGCACGAGATACCAGGCATAGACCTTGCCTCGCCCGACCAGAAAGGCATGGAAGCTTTCCGCGATTACCTCTCTGACAACGGCATAATATGCACCATCCGCCGTTCGCGTGGCGAAGACATACAAGCCGCCTGCGGCCTTTTATCCAGCAACCATCAAAGATAAAATGCTCAAGTTTCGCAAGTAGTATCCCCGAAGGGTATGGTGTTCAAAATTACATTTACAAACGAGACCAAAAAGTCCTGTAAGGACGACATAATATAGCATAGAGGCGTGAGCCCTGTGTAAAAATGTTCAATGTGTTAATAGAGTGCCGTAGGTACGACATAGTTAAATTGCATATATGGTGAAAATAAATGTATCGTCCTTACAGGACTTAAATATTATAACAATCTTATATACACAGGGCTCACGCCCTGCGCTGTATTCTTTCGTCCTTTCAGGACTTATTGTAACTTGCTAAACTCGAATAAAATAGAATACTAAAAAACAAAAAAATGAAAAAGCTATTTCTTATTCTCATCGTTGCAACGGTGGCTTTCTCATGTTCCAAAGCCCCTGAGCAGGCAGCTCCCGTAGAGCAGCAGCCAATCGACACTGCAGCAATCGTTCTTGATGCCATCGCACAGCGACACAGTGTCCGTCATTTCACCACCGAGGCTGTCACAGCCGACACCCTCGAACTTCTTGCACGTGCCGGAATGGCCGCTCCAACGGCACGCAACTCGCAGCCTTGGGCCATCATGTCAATAGACGACCGCACAGTCCTCGACACGCTCTATGCTGCCATGCACTACAACGACTCAATGGCTATGGCACCTGCAGCCATCGTTGTCTGTGGCGACATGACAAAAGCCCTTCCTGAGATAGCTCGTGAATTCTGGATTCAGGACTGCTCTGCAATGACCGAGAACATCCTCGTTGCAGCACGTGCCTGCGGTCTTGGAACAGTATGGACAGGCGTTCACCCTATCCCAGAGCGTATTGAGGCTGTCCGCACGACTCTGAACCTGCCAGACAACATCGTCCCTCTCTGCGTCATTCTCGTCGGCCATCCTGTAGCAGGGGCAGACCAGCCAAAGGACAAATGGCTGCCTGAGAACTACCACCGCAATCAATGGTAATTCTTGACGACCTCCGTGAGCTTTTCATTGATGCACATTGCGAGGTCTGCCATAGGCCGCTGATAAATGGCGAGGTAGCCGTATGCAACGACTGCCTCGCCCGTTTGCGGCTTTTTGATGTCCGTCATCTCACCTCGCCCCACAGTTTCCTCGACTATAAGTTAGAGCATGTCGGGCGCATTCGCGGAGCCTCTGCCCTCATGATTTACAAGAAAGGAGGTCTCAGCCAGACGCTCATACACGACTTCAAATACCATGGCTGTCACCGCTATGCCAGACTTTTCGGGCGTGCCATGGCTGAACGTATCACGTCAAATCCCGTTTACTCTTCAATAGACTATATAGTACCCGTTCCCCTTCACAGCGTCAAGCAGCGTCACCGTGGCTACAACCAGAGCATCGAGGTTGCACATGTCGTATCCGAAATCACAGGCATTCCTCTATCCGTCGGCAATCTGATTCGCTTTCGCAACACACCGAGCCAGGCTGCTAGCAACGCAGCCGAGCGACTTTCATTCCGTTATGCCTTTACCGTCAAAAATCCAGAGCTCTTCAACAACAAACGCATACTGCTCATCGACGATGTCTTCACCTCCGGCAGCACAATCATCGACTGCTGCCGTGCACTCGACTCAGTGCCAAATCTCGACATTCTCGTCTATACCCTTGCTTACGCTGAGGAGTAGGTGAGACGCTTATTCACACCATTCCATTTTTCCTGTCCGCATTTCTCTCATCAGATAGTGCAGCACATAGCCAGTACTTTGAAAATAGAGACCTGTTTCAGGTCGTACGAGTGCAGCAAAGGTGTCTGAACCATATACAGTGTCTATTGCTTGTTTCAGAGAACATTTTTCTCGCACAACCAGCCTTTCTATCAATTCGGCTGTAATACATTCAACCATAAAATGAAATTCCTCGTGTGTTACACCCATGACTTTTATATTCGCCTTAAACAATCAACAGCCTTCTGATTACAGAAAGCCCATTGAAAAGTTATTCCTTTCATAAATTCCAGTCTTTTCAAAAACTCCGCCTTATCAATATAACCCATCCTGAAATTGCGGATTTGCAAGCCAACACGGTCATTTGCAATAGGACCATATACGACATCATAACTGTGTTTATACGGTGGTACAATGCTGTCATCCCTATGTTTGAAAATGAAATCTGCCCAATCTTCAGTATAACCATCAAAACTGCAGAAACTAGGCGTGCCATCATATAATTTGTTTTCATCAAACTCGTACTTGTTAACCACAGCATTGCCCCCAAACAAAGATGCTCTGGCATTGGCAACTACCACTGCTTGTTCAAAATCTTCAGTCAGATAAAAAGCCTGTCCAAAATCTTTATATAAATTGCATCTTCTCAAATCAATATCTTTGATGCACATATTGGATCCATGATAAACAATCATAACTTTCCTCCCATTCTCCTGCAATAGGCAGCAATATCGCTGACGTTTGACGAAAAAGACTGAGTGTGCAAAAAGTCGTAATGCTTATCACACATATCCATCGCCCCATAACGGCTCAAATAACGAGCCGCCTGAGAATCAGTCAGCCCATATCTATGAGCAAACTCTGATATCAGGGCTACAATAAATTGAATTTTGTCAGTAAACATATAGCCTAATTCACGAGGATTATTTTTTTGAGAGTGCAAAGGTACAAATATTATTTGAATTGAGCAAATGTTTACCACCCAATATTTTTGCAGTTTTACAACTTGTTGATTTTTAACCTTTTCGACACATTATCAAACCTCTGCTACGCCATTGCTACCAAGCAGTAACAAAGCCGACCTCACTACAGTTTTTATTAGGTTTACTCAAGTTTCGCAAGTTACAATAAGCTCTGTAAGAGCGAAATAGTATAGCACAGGGCGTGAGCCCTGTGTAAAAATGGTCAATGCGTTAATAGAGTGCCGTAGGTACGACAGAATTAAATAACACATACGGTGAAAA
>JAZRYS010000080.1:0-20904 GCA_045600865.1 Candidatus Aphodosoma sp. | reverse complement strand
GTACAGTGATGCCACCATTTCGAACAGTACCGTCACGTTGGCAGCATCGACCACGAAGAAAGATGTTGCAGCCGAATTGAATGCTCCAGCCACAGGCTACCTGTACAACATATCGGGCGTTCAGATGGGAGTTTATGAGTTTCAGGAGGGAGATAACTTCTTCAAGGCACCAGAGGCTCCAGGTATTTATGTGATGATGTTCGTCTATGAGGATGGAACAAGCGAGACAGTAAAGTTCACTATTGAATAAAATACATTGATAATATGAGGTACTTTAAATTTTTGATTCTTTTGATAATGGCGGTCATGATGACTCTGCCTTGCCAAGATGTGTTTGGTGACACAACAGCACGTAGAAAAAAGAAGAAAAAACCAGAAGCAATGAAGGAGGAAAAACAGAAGAAAGATCTCGGTATTACTCATTGCCTTGGTCTTTATGGGGGTGCCATGTACTCTAATTTCCTTCATAAAGTTGAAAATTCAAAGACTCCAGGTGGTGGAGGTGCAATGGTCGGCGTTCAGTATATGTTGAAGAAACATAAACCTGGTGACATGTATGCTCGTAAGATGTTTACATTCTCTGTAGGTGTTGAACCTATGTTTATCAATTCTACAACAAAACTTAATGATTTTGATTATAGCGGTACTTATTCTTATCAGGATGATGTACGTAGTCTGATGATGGACTATAATATCGCATTTTCAAAATACAAAGAACAGCAGAATCAGTTCAGGGTGAATGTCCCTATCATGTTTGGTGGACAGATTAGCCGTTATTATTTCGAAGTTGGTGCAAAGGCAGGTATTGGACTTGTCAACACATATTCCACAAAATTCGATATGACAATGACTGCCATTGACCCAGAACTTGTTGATGAGATAGGTCGTGTGCCAGACCATAATCTCGACAACTTGAAGGTTAAGAACAAAGGCAAGATAAACATGGGGCTGGATGTTACTGTTTCTGCTGAGTTTGGCGTTGTAATGGATGAGTGGATGCCAGCAGCAGCCATGATGATTGGAAATAAAAAGAAACAAATCCCAATGTCATACAGACTGGGTCTCTTCTTGGATTATGGAGTTATGAATCTTAACGCAGGTTCAACCAATCCAAAAACTAATCCGTTGCTTGTATTCAAATATGCTGATGGCTCTTCTGTTCCTGGACCTCAGGCTGATGGAGCTGCTACTATGCCGTACAATTTCAATGCAGTAGCACCTAACTCAATTCTTGCTTCTGACCGTTGGACTCCATCGACTTCTGCACTGAATTCTTTGTGTGTCGGTGCCAAGTTCACTATGCTTTTCCAGGTTTATCCACAGCCTCAGCCAGTAAAGAAAAAACCGAGACCGAGACCAAAACCAAAACAGGTCAAGATACCTACTTATCCTCCATTCTTCTATTGTGTGACTCTTGATGGTGAGACTGATAAGATTATTCCTGCCAAGGTGACGCTTACACGTCTTGAGGGCAATGATACGGCTTATACAGCTCAAGTTGATCCTTCTGTTGGTTTCGTTGCAAACCAGATGGTGAGCGAGAAATTCCTCATCAGTGTAAAGTGTAGGGGATATATGGATTATAATGATACTGTTTATCAGATTGACAATGATACTGTTTATGCTCAGTTGATGCCTATCAAGAAAAATACTGTGGTTATCTTGCGTAACCTTCTCTTTGATACGGATAAGACTGTCATAAAGAATACGTCTGTCCAGTCTCTCGAGGATCTCTACAAACTCCTCAGCGAGAATCCAACTCTCCGCATCCAGATTACAGGTCATACCGATAACGTAGGTAAGGAGAAGTATAACCAGAAACTTTCTGAGGGTCGTGCCAAGGCTGTTTATCAAGAGATGGTTAGACGTGGTATCAACCCTAAACGAATGTCATGGCGAGGTGCTGGTGAGTCGGAGCCTATAGAATCAAATGACACTCCGGAAGGTCGTGCAGAAAACCGTCGTGTTGAGTTTATGATATTGTAATTTGTTTTCTATATACAAATAGGTCAAGGAAATAAACTCCTTGACCTATTTGGCTTTAATTGTTATGGAAATTTATACGTCCGAATGGGTGCTTTTTATAGGCTCTATTCTGCTTTTCCTTAGTATTGTTATTTCAAAAACTGGATACAAGTTTGGGGTTCCAACACTCCTTTTGTTTCTTGTTCTTGGAATGCTTTTTGGTGAGGATGGATTGGGCCTTGAATTCAGCAATGTAAAAGATTCTCAGTTTGTAGGGATGCTGGCTATGAGTATTATTCTTTTCAATGGCGGCATGGGCACAAACTACAAGGAGATAAAACCTGTTCTCAGACAAGGTATAATTCTTTCAACAGCAGGAGTTCTGCTTACAACTCTTATAACAGGAGCTTTTGTTTATCTTATTTCTTACCTCTTTCATCTTTCGTCTGTCTCGAAAAGTATTGTTGCTTTTCCAGATGCAATGCCTTTTCTCACTTGTCTTTTGCTGGCAGCAACCATGTCTTCAACAGACTCTGCTTCGGTATTTTCAATACTTAAAGACCAGAAAATTCATCTCAAACACAATCTGCGTCCACTTCTTGAACTTGAATCTGGCAGTAATGACCCTATGGCATATATGCTTACCATTGTGCTGATTCAGATTATATCAGGTGGTCAGACTACTCCTCTTGACATATTCACAAATCTTCTCATCCAATTTGCCTTAGGTGGGTTCATAGGCTTTGCCATGGGTAAATGTATCACACTCTTGATAAATCATATCAATGTCAAGAATAGGTCGTTATATTCCATCATGGTACTTGCCCTGATTTTTTTTACTTTTACATTGTCGGATATGGCAAAAGGCAATGGTTACCTTGCTGTCTATATTGCTGGAATGATGGTTGGCAACAGTAAGATTCTTTACCGTCGTGACATATCTACCTTCTTGGATGGTCTGACTTGGTTCTTCCAAATAATAATGTTCCTTATTCTTGGATTGCTGGTTAGTCCAAGAGCAATGTTCTATGTGGCGATACCTGCAATTATCATCAGCATAATAATGATTTTTCTCGCTCGTCCACTCTCCGTCTGGGCGTGTCTTTTCCCTTACAGAAAGTCCTTTCCCGTCAATGCCCGGAGGTATGCCTCGTGGGTAGGTCTTCGTGGTGCTGCTCCAATAATGTTTGCAACATACCCTCTTGTTTATGAGGTCGAAGGGTCTGAAATGATATTCAATATAGTCTTCTTCGTGACTCTCTTCTCTTTGCTTGTTCAGGGCATGACGCTTTCGAAAGTGGCTTATAGACTTGACCTTGTTGACGAAGATAAAGACGAAGAGCAAGATTATGGTATTGAACTTTCTGATGAATTTGACCGTAAAGTGCGTGAATATATAATATCTGGTGATGACCTTGGCAATGGCAATAGAATCATGGACTTGAATGTCAATAATGGCTCTGTCATAGTCCTTGTGAAACGTGGTAACAAGACTCTTACCCCAAAGGGTTCTCTTGAATTGGAAATTAACGACCATCTTCTTCTTTTGGATGAAGATATAAATGAATAAATTATTATGAAAAAAGTATTTTCTTTTCTAATTGCTTTTCTTTTAGTCCTTAATCTTTTTGCACAAGAAAATAAGGATGCACGTGAAGTTGGCCTTAACAACGACAAGACTCGTGAGGCTGCAATTTCTAATCTTAATGCAGAAATTCCTGACACTGTGAAAAACTGGAACGTTACAGGTATTCTGTCTTTCAACGTTGGTGCTACTGGCCTTGTGAATTGGGCCGCCGGTGGTAATAATGCAATCAACATGCTTGCCTCTGCAAATGTTTCTTTCCTCTATCACAAAAACCATATCGCATGGGATTCCAACATTGATACTGAATTTGGTGAGAGCTTTATTGACAATAATAAGTATCCATGGCAGAAGACCAATGATAAACTGAATATCTCTACAAAATTTGGTTGGGAGTTTCATAAGCAATGGTATCTTACTGCCCTTGGTTCGTTTAAGACACAATATGCATACGGTTACGACTATGCGGTTGAGAGTCCAACTAACCCAAACAAGCCTAATTTGATTTCAAGATTCCTCTCGCCTTCCTATACTGACATTTCTGTCGGTATAGACTGGAAATATAAAGATATCTTTTCTCTTTATCTTTCTCCTGTAGCTGGACGAATCACATCTTGCACTGATTCGACATTACGGTCAAATTATTTGGGTGAAACTTTCCTCAATGAACAAAGGGATAAAGGTAATCTTAACCCAACCGCAAAGATAGAGTTCGGTGCTTCGTTCAAGGCTTCCGTAATGTATGCGCGTATAGAGAATTTCAAAGTCCTTTCAACTCTGACACTCTTCACTCCTTACAATAAACATTTTGGTAATATTGATGTTGATTGGGACTTGTCCGTTTCGTACCAGTTTCTCAAAGTGCTTAACGTTTCTCTAGGAACCCAGCTTAAATACTATGATTCAGTATTGATAAAAGGTAAGAATGACGAAAAACCGACTCAGCATGTTCAATTCAAGGCTGTCCTTGGGTTGGGAGTTGGCTATTCTTTCTGATATAATAAATGAGGCATTGCTTGCTTTTGATATTGCCAATGATTACCCTTTCGCTTGGTGCGCGTGTTGTTACTAAGGAGGGGGACTTTACAACTGACAAAGCGTTATGGGGAAATACCATTGCTTTGTGGCATTCACATGGATTGTATTTCAACAATAGAGAACAGTCCTGGATGTGGCAACGTGCACCTGTAATGACCTCGGTAGAGGATAAACTCACACTTTCGTATGTGGTACAATATCTTTTGCCTATGTTAGAAAATGCTGGTGCTGAAGTAATGATGCCTACTGAACGTGAAGCTTCTCCATTTGAGGTGGTCAAGATTAATGGTGAGATAGAAAAAACAACAAAACATCGTCACCGTGAGATGGTAACACAACTTGATGTTACTGGCGAACATTGGGTGTCCATCATGTATCCTAATACTGCAGATGCTGTCAGTGCAATGAATCTGTATGTATATGATGCTGTGGGTGTCACCCATTATCAGATTGACCAAACTCGTGGATATGGTACTTGGATATACCTTGGAAAACATTTCTTCAATGGCAAAGCCGTGGTTATTGTCTCTACCGAAAACAAGGAGCGTGGCAATGTTGCCAATCCGACTATTCGTATTGGTGGAGGTATAGGCCGAAGTGGTGAGATGAGAATATGGGAGTGTGCTGCAGAATGGCTCAAGTATGCAGGTGCGCCTCATACTATCTGTTCGATGAAAAATGGTGAGAACAATTATCGTGATGATATAACCTGCCGTCCGCATTGGGTCAACTGGCTTGCGGGTGGAACTCATGTTGCTCCACGCGAGGAAGGTTTGAACATACCGGTAGATGTCACGCTTGCTCTCCATACAGATGCGGGTACTTCGCTCGACAGTATAGTAGGAACGCTTGGTATATATTCTTCGACTGGCTATAATGGCAAGGATACCCGTGCTAAGAAGTATCCTGACGGACATCGTCGTACTGAGGCACGCAAATTTGCGCAAATTGTCCAAGGTCAGATAGTTCATGATATTCGCAAAACGTACGAGCCTAATTGGAAAGACAGGGGGCTCAAGGATTCTCGTTATTACGAAGCTGTCTATGAATACGTTCCTTCCGTACTCATAGAACTACTATCCCATCAGAACTATAATGACATGCGATATGCTCTTGACCCGCGTTTTAAATTCATAGCATGTAGGGCTATTTACAAAGGCATTTTGCGGTATCTTAAGGGTGATGATGCTGCCGTTCAACCATTGCCTGTTAATTCTTTTTCTGCTATTCTGAAGGCTAATACTGATTCTGTTCGACTTTCTTGGTTGCCTACTGTCGATTCTCTTGAACAATCAGCCACTCCTTCTTCGTATATTGTATATAAAAGAATAGGAAAGGGTGGATGGGATTATGGCAGGTTAGTCAATGCTGCATTTTACGAAATGCAGGTGCCTCACGATAGCATTGTGAGTTTTAAGGTCGTAGCACTAAACGAAGGCGGCTTGAGTTTTCCAAGTGAGATTCTTTCTGTTTGCTTCAAGGCAAATGCTCAGGGAGAAGCTCTTATAGTTAATGCATACGACCGTATATGTGGCTCCGATGGTTTTAGGGCTTTTCCTTACATAGGTTTTGCAGAGTGGTCCGATCATGGAGTAGGATACGTTGAGTCCATGGACTATCTTGGTCGTCAAGTGGATTTTGATTTCCGTAATCAATGGGTCACTGACGATATTGCAGGATGGGGACATTCTTCATCCGAGCATCAGTTTGAGTTGATAGAGGGCAATACTTTCGACTATACAGGTTCTATGGGCTTTGAATTGTGTAATGACAGTGCATATAGTTGGAGCTCAATGTCTCGTGATGCCTTTGTGGCGGACTCTTCTTTATGCGATTTTCAGACTGTGGGGATATATTTCGGAAAACAGCGCACTACACGTATTTTTGCAGGAGAGGCAGTATTCAAGGCTATGCCTGAGGATTTGGTGAAATCTATTGACAGAGTGCTCTATGATGGCAGTAATCTTGTCTTACAGGGTGGGAATTTCGTAGGCGATGTTTTCTCTGATTCAATCTATTCTGCCGAGGAGAGGGAGCATGTCAAAGCTATTACTGGCGTGGAATGGCGAGGCAGGATTTACGAAGAGGCATGTGATATGGTACGCGCTGCTGATGATGCTACCGAAGAGATTGAATTTTTCAATAAAACGGGCAAAGGCTCCAAAGGTGTTGCGGTTGCAACAAGACGTAAAAACAGGAATGGTCGTACTGTGATAGTGAAAACAAGATAATTATGAGACATATATCAAATATAGATTTCGGTAATTCTAATGTCTGGACATCGATTTTGTCTTTTAATGACAAATATCTGGTTCTTGAATTGGATGATGTTAAATATGCTCCAGGTGCATTGCAGCGTTTGGAACGTATAATGGATGAATCTCCAGAAGTGGCACTTGTCTATTCTGATTATTATGAGATAAAAGGCGAAAAACGCTTTGCGGTGCCTACAATAGATTATCAGACTGGGGCGGTAAGGGATGACTTCAACTTTGGTAAGGTCATTATTCTCCGACGTTCGATGCTTGATGGCATCAAGATGCCTGAACTCAAGGCTGCTGCGTTATACTATGTGCGTTTGTATATTTCGCTTCGTGGATCAATACTGCACCTTCCAGAACTTCTTTACACTGTGACAGAAAGGGATGGACGCCTTTCTGGTGCAAAGAATTTCGATTATGTCAATCCTCGCAATCGTGAGGCGCAAATCGAAATGGAGCAGGTTTTTACTGTCTATCTGAAATCTATTGGTGCTTACATATCTGCCGGTTCCCATAAACGCATAAAATTTGATGAAGGGTTTGATTGTGAGGCTTCTGTCATCATTCCTGTTCGCAATCGTGCTCGCACAATCGAAGATGCCGTGCGTTCTGCCGCCTCTCAGCAGTGTGACTTCAAGTTCAATATCATTGTGGTTGACAACCATTCGACAGATGGTACTACTGATATTCTTGCTAAACTTGGACATGAGATTAATAATCTTGTACACATAATTCCAGATGCTGATGACCTTGGCATTGGTGGATGTTGGAATCTTGCCATAAATGATGACCGTTGTGGCCGTTTCGCAGTCCAACTTGATTCTGACGACCTCTATGAAACTCCTTTTACTCTTCATCGTATAGTTGAACTTTTCCATTCAGAACAGGTGGCTATGGTTGTTGGCTCATACACACTTGTTGACGGCAACATGAAAGTGCTTGCCCCTGGTCTCATTGACCATCGTGAATGGACTGATGCCAATGGACATAACAATGCGCTTCGCATCAATGGTCTTGGTGCCCCTCGAGCTTTCTATACTCCTTTGGTGCGCAAGATCCAGTTCCCCAACACTTCGTATGGTGAAGATTACGCTATGGGCATACGCCTCTCCCGCGAATATTGCATAGGTCGTATTTACGATTCTCTCTATCTGTGCCGTCGGTGGGAAGGCAACTCTGATGCCGCCTTGAGTGTAGAGAAAATCAACGCCAACAATCTGTATAAAGACAGACTTCGTACAATAGAAATAAATTCAAGAAAAAATATCAACAAATGAAACAATTAATTGAGTGTGTCCCTAATTTTTCTGAGGGACGCGACATGACTGTAATCAAACAGATTACAGATGTTATCGAAGCAGTTGAGGGCGTAAAACTCCTCGACGTTGACCCAGGCGAGGCTACTAACCGTACGGTGGTCACTTTCGTGGGTGAGCCGGAAGTCGTATGCGAGGCTGCTTACCGTGCTATCGCTAAGGCAAAGGAACTTATCGACATGCGTCAGCATCATGGTGCACACCCTCGTATGGGTGCTACCGATGTTTGCCCACTCGTTCCGGTGGCAAACATTACTCTCGAAGAGTGCGCTGAATTGGCTCGCAAACTTGGCAAGCGTGTGGGTGACGAACTTGGTGTTCCTGTATATGCTTACGAATCTGCTGCTTTCACTCCTGCACGTCGCAATCTTGCTGTATGCCGCAAGGGTGAATACGAAGCTCTCAGCAACCGTTTTGGCGTAAAGGAAGAGAATCCAGACTTCGGTCCATGTGTATGGAATGAAGAGACTGCAAAATCTGGTGCGACTGCTATTGGTGCTCGCGACTTCCTTATCGCAGTAAACTACAACCTGAACTCTACTTCAACTCGTCGTGCCAATGCAATTGCATTTGATGTACGTGAGAAAGGTCGTCCACAGCGTGAGGATCCTAAGAATGTTACTTCAAAGGTTGTCAAGGATGCTAATGGCAAGACTGTGATGATTCCTGGTACATTGAAGGGTACTAAGGCTATCGGTTGGTTTATTGATGAGTATGGCATTGCTCAGGTTTCAATGAACATCACAGATATCCGTACCACTCCTTTGCATGTTGCCTTCGAAGAGGTTTGCCGCTGTGCCGCTCTCCGTGGTGTACGCGTAACAGGTGTTGAAATCGTTGGCCTTGTTCCTAAGTCTGTCATCATTGATGCAGCAAAATATTTCCTCCGCAAGCAGCAGCGTTCTGTAGGTATTCAGGAATCTGAACTCATCAAGATTGCTGTCAAGTCTATGGGCCTTGATGAACTCAAACCATTTGTTCCAGAGGAGAAGATTATCGAGTATATGATAGAAGACCGCTCTGCAAAACGTCTTGTTGATCTTACTTGCAAGGGCTTTGCCGAGGAGACTGCTTCTGAGTCACCTGCTCCAGGCGGTGGTTCAATCTCTGCATATATGGGTTCTCTTGCTGCTGCTCTCGGCACAATGGTTGCCAACCTTTCAAGTCACAAGCCAGGTTGGGATTCTCGTTGGGAGTTCTTCTCTGAGTGGGCTGACAAGGGTCAGGCTATGATGACTAATCTCATCCACCTTGTTGACGAGGACACCAATGCCTTCAACAAGATTATGGCAGTATTTGCAATGCCAAAGGGAACTCCAGAGGAGAAGGCTGCCCGTGCCGAGGCTATGGAGGTCGCTACCCTCTATGCAACTCAGGTGCCTCTCCAGACTATGAAGGCTTCTTACGAGACTTTCGGGATCATCCGCGCAATGGCTGAAGAGGGTAATCCTAACTCAGTTTCTGACGCAGGTGTCGGAGCTCTCGCTGCTCGTGCTGCCGTCCTTGGCGCTGGCTTGAATGTAAAGATTAATGCTGCAGGCCTTAAGGATCGTGCTACTGCTGATGCTCTCGTTGCAGAGGCAAACAAGCTTATTGCTGATGCTTGCAGACAGGAAGCCGAAATTCTCGACATTGTAAACGGAAAGATTAACTGATACAATTTGTGGTCAGTATGCAGTTTGCATACTGACCACATTTTTTCGTATTGATTAATAAAAAATTAAACCATAAACTGTTATGAGAAACGTTATTCTTTTAATTTTTGTTTTCATTTCTGCGCTGACTCTATCAGCCCAGCAGATACCCGATTGTCGGTCACTGGACAATCTTACAGTATCCAACCTTACTGCCACCAGTGCAACTCTCAATTGGGGTCTTTCTCCAGGTTTAGATGTTCCAACCGTCTATACCCTGACCCTTAAAGACAAGAATCGTGCAATTATCTCGCAGGATAATGCACTCTCTGTCCCATATCTCACTTACAACCTCACGGATCTTACCCCCAACACCACTTATATTGTAGAACTCACTGGTAACTGTAATGCTTCTTCTTCTGGCTTTTCCTCAACTGCCACGATTACTTTCACAACTTCCTGTGCTTCTCAGCCAGCCCCTTATACTCAGAATTTCGATTCGCTGACTGTTCTTCCACAGTGCGTCTATTCTACTGCTGCAACAATCTCTTATGTTGGCCGTTCTGGCAAGGGTCTTACCTTGCATTCATCTGTATCAGATGGTGCATATATAGTATTCCCGGAACTTTTACTTGCATCCAATATGGTTGAATGTTCCCTCTGGCTTAAGGCATCCACTGTCCAGTCTGGAAACATCCCTATCCAGATAGGTCTTATTACAGACCCTTCTGCTATTGGCTCTTCTTTTGAAATGCTCTATACATGTAATCTTACAGATCTCGACTGGAAAGAAATCAGAATGAATACTGCAAATACTCAGCAGCCTGTCATTCCTACATCAATGATTGCCATAAACATCCCTTCAGGTCGTGAAGCTGATATTTATGTTGATGACGTGTCCATACATCAGATTCCTACCTGTATCCGCCCGGAGAATTTCACAATATCCAATATCCAATACAATTCAGCAACTTTCTCCTGGACTTCGACTAATGCCACAGATTGCCGCATTTATCTTTCTGCTGCAGGAGTCACGACAAGTGTGCTTGCTTCTTCCAATCCTTTCACTGTCACTAACCTTACTCCTAACACAGAATATACCGCCAGCATTCGTGGTTTCTGTTCCCCAACGGACTCTTCAGAATTGAGTAGCACTACAATCAACTTTACTACAAAATGTATAGTGGCTGCCTCGGCATTGTTCCACGAGACTTTCGACACACTCACGGTGCCAAACACGATACCTTCATGTTGGGAGACTGGATGGATTTCAAAATCTCAGAATACCTCTGTTCCTTCTCCATTCTCTTCAACCACTACCCAGATTCATTCTGGCACATACGCAATGGTTCTTCAGAACCAGCCTACAGGCAACGACTCATACCTTGCTTCCAGACTCATTCCAATAGATCAGGCAGGCAAATACTCACTCTCGGTATGGGTTTATCGTCAGAACCTTCCGCAGAACCAGTTGGAGGCACTCCGTTTTTGGGTATCACCTTCGTATAACAGTACAGCAGGGGCAACGCTTCTTGGCACTGTTCCGCTTCATTATCAGTCGTTCCCAGCCGAACCTTCTGCCAACATCTGGTATAATTATGAATATGTCATTCCTACGTCAGGGAATATGTATATATTAGTAGAAGGTATCTCCGAAAATGGTGCTTCGATTTATTTTGATGACCTTGAGGTCAAACTGACACCTTCGTGTATGAAAGTGTCTGATATCAGACTCGGCAATCCATCTTCTGGGGACATTGACCTGCTTTGGAATCCTGGAAACACCGAAACACAATGGGCTGTCAATTATATTCTTACCCAAAACAATAGCATAATTGCTACAGTAAGTGATACTGTCAATTCTCCAGTGGTAACCCTATCGAACCTTACACCTTCTACAGTTTATTCAATCACAGGCCACATAAGGTCGCTCTGTTCTGAGGGTAATGTCTCTGATTCTGTTGCTTTCAGCCATACATTCACAACTTCGTGTCTTCCTATCGCAACGCTTCCTTACACTTGTGGTTTCGAGACGCCAGAGCTTTCAGTCATGTCCAACCCGCTCCCTCTCTGCTGGCAGCGTCTCAACGATGCCAACATTTCTCTGAGTTTCTATCCTAATGTGGCTGGCTCGGCAGATTATGCCCATACAGGTTCTGGCGCTCTCCGATTCTATCCTTATCACTCGGTTATTTACAACTACGGTGACTTCCAGATGGCAATCCTTCCTGAGATTAGCTCCAGCTATCCTATCAACACTCTCCGTATGACATTTTATGCGCGAATGCATGATATCACATCGTCGCATAACTTTGTTGTCGGTGTAGTTACTGACCCTACTGACTTCAGTACGTTCGTACCTATCGACTCATTCCCGGTATCAAGCAACTTCTATCGTCGTCATGAGGTGCTCTTCGACCATTATACTGGCACCACTGGACGTCTTGCAATGGTGGCAAAGTCCTCTATAAGCACAGAACCAATAATATACGTTGACGATATTGTGGTTGATGTCATACCGTCATGCCGCGATCTCAGCGGTACGGGGGTGACGATTTCTGACCTTACTGATGTTTCAGCTCGAATAACAGTGACAGATACTACTGCCACTACATGGCAGTATGTTTATGGTCCGCGGGGCTTCGATCCATCTACCGTCCAGCCTGTGTTATCGACATTTACATCGCTGGTCTTAGACTCTCTTACTCCTTCAACGACATATTCTGTATATGCACGCCGTGTGTGTGGAGCTGAATATGGAAACTGGTGCGATGCAGTCAACTTCACTACCAATTGTGCCGCTGCCGCATTGCCTTATTCTGACAATTTCGAGTCATATTCTGTTGGCGCACTTCATGGCTGCTTCACGGTTCAGACTGTCTATAACGTTGATTCATTCATGGTCTTCAGTTCTGCTGCAGGTTCTTCTGACAACCAGACATTCAACCATACACGCGCAGGATCTAAGGGACTCTCGTCGTCTAACGGTCCTGTTCATGCGTCTGTGACTGGTAACATGACTGCCCTGGTATATGTTCATCTTGAAGCAGACAAGAATTACCAGATTTCGCTCTATGCAAAGAAATATGACGATACACGTGCCGACCATAGCTATGACCTCACTTTCAGCTATGGTGCACTCACATCGTATCTCACCCCTGTAGGTAGTCATAATGTCTCTTCTACTTATTTCCAACGTTATGCTTCAACATTTACTGTTCCTGCAACGGGCAACTACTATATCGGATTCACTACAACCCTTGGTCGTGGAAATGCAAAATATTACCCATATATTGATGATTTGCTCATAGAAGAGGTTGCCTGCACTCCTCCGGCATCCACAGTCGTATCTGACCTGACTTCTTCTTCGGCAGTTATAAATATCAATTCTATAGCTACATCATGGCAGGTTGCTGTATCTTCGTTCCCTATAGATATCGAGAAGGAGATTGAAGCTGATATAATGTTCGACACAGTCACAACTTCTATTGTCAACGTTACGGGACTTCGTGCAAATGCCGACTACTATTATACCGTACGAACCCTTTGTGCCAACGGAAAGGCTTCAAACTGGATGGCACCAGGTTCATTCCATACCTATTGTCCTACAGAGACAATACCTTTCGCCGAGAATTTTGAAGCTAATGGCGCAACCAATTGCTGGAGTCTGATAGGTACGACAGGTTCAGTTACTCGTGCTGCAGATCAACATCATTCTGGCCGTGCCTCGATGCTTGTCAATTCTGCCAGCGTTCTCTCTCCTCAGTTCAATGTCATATCACTCGCTCCTTACATGCTGTCTGTCTGGGCATATTCGTCAAAGGCAAACACAACTGTTTCCTTTGGCGTTGTCAACGATCCTGACAATACAAGTGAGATTGAAATTTTTTCTCCTTACACTATTACGAAGGCCAACAGCTGGACAGAGATAAACATACCTTTCAGTATTATCGGTGATCCTGAATATGCAGATTTCTATAATGCACGTTATGTTGTCATTGATGTTCCAAATGGTTCGACAGTTTATTTCGACGACCTTAGCATTGATGTTCCTCCGACCTGTGCAAGACCTTCAAACGGCACTATTTCAGCTATTACAGGCAATTCTGCAGTAATAGACTGGACAGAAGAAGGCAATGCCACACAATGGAATATACGTTGCGTACCTGCCAATGGTTCGGAGATAACAGTCAATGTCAGTTCACATCCATATACTTTGACAGGTCTCAATCCTTCAACTCTTTATAATATATATATATCATCGCTCTGCAGCGCAACAGACCATTCACCTGAATATACGGTAGGTCAGTTCGTCACTTCCTGTGGCGTGGTTACTGCTCCTTGGTCCGAGGATTTCGAACACCAGACTGTAGAGAATACTCCTGCATGTTGGAATACAGTGGGCTCTACAGTGAGTTTCCAATACGAGAGTATCAGAGAGCGACTTTGGGGAACTTACGAGATTAATGGTAACCGTTCAATCCGTCTGGCAAACAGTAGAATCACCCCTGGTGATGCATTGATCAACACTCCTGAGATATACATTCCTGCAGGACAAAACTATGAACTTGTATATGATTATGCACATCAGGCAACTACCGGTCCTCTGAGTGTGCAAATCAGCCAGAATGGAGCTCCTTATATGGCTTTGGCATCCCATCCTAATACAGGAGAGTCAACAACCGAAGAAAATACTCCTATTGCTTTCCATACAAATGCTGTCTCGCTGGCAGCATACGCTGGTGATACGGTAAGAATCCGATTCTTGAATGTCATTGACAATAAGCGTGGTTCTTTGTTCGTGGACAATGTGAAGGTACGTGTCGTAAACCCATGTGCCGCACCTTCCTTCAAAATCAGGTCGATTACTGAAACTTCGGCTAAGTTCCAGATAGAAGATACTGTACACACTTCTTGGCAGTATGCATACGGT
This sequence comes from Candidatus Aphodosoma sp., assembly GCA_045600865.1. Taxonomy (GTDB): domain Bacteria; phylum Bacteroidota; class Bacteroidia; order Bacteroidales; family Paludibacteraceae; genus Aphodosoma. The sequence continues at coordinate 6,172 of JAZRYS010000080.1, read as the reverse complement.
CCTGAGGGCTTTGACGTGAATACGGCACAGACAACTACCACAACCTCCAAGACAATCAATCTTTCTTCTCTTGCTTCTTTCACATTCTATGATATCTATGTGCGTTCAGATTGCGGTTCCGGCTCTTATTCCGAGTGGACTCATTTCTCGTTCCAGACTACGCATGAACCTACCGAGATACCATACGTGACTGATTTCAGCAATCCTGCTGACAACGACCTCTGGATACGTGAAGGTGATGCAACAAACTCATTTGTCTTCGGAAATGATCCTGCAGCATTAATCAACTCGACACATGCGCTTTATGTTTCGTCCGATGGCTTGCACTATGACTATGATGTCTCGTTGAATTCTATGGCATGTATCACACGCTTATTCAATTTCGAGGATAAGATTTATAACATCGAGTTCGACTGGCAGTGTACAGGCGGTAAATATGTTCTCAATGGTGTTGCAGACTATGGACGTTTCTATCTCATGCCTGCATACGCAGATGTCCTTCCTCGTGGAGAAGGCTTGTATTATAGATACTATTTCTGGGACGACGGTATAATACCACTTGATGGTGATACATGTATTGAACTCATTCCCGGCAAGAACCATGCCTCTGCCATAGTGGATATGACTGGCCGTTCGGGAGCATATCGTCTTGTTTTCTTCTGGTACACTGAATCTGACCTTGGTGCTGGTGCTGCCCATTATCCTCTCTCTGTTGCCAACCTCTCTCTGAGCGAGGTGACATGCGATCCTGTGACGAACCTTGTTGTTCCTCACGAGACAATCGGGCAGACCTCTGTAGTAGCTCATTGTACGAAGCAAGAAGCAGCAGCTCCTCTGCGTTGGGTGATTAGCACTTCTTCCCTCATAGCAGATTCTGTCTTGAGCGGCACGTCTTCTACTGAAAACTTTACCATCAACGGACTGCTTCCTTCATCGCAGTATTACCTGTTCGTGCGTTCTGAATGCAGCGCTACGGATGTATCGCCATGGAGCGATGTGGCATTCCGCACTCTCTGCGGTCCTATTACCAACTATCCTGTCACCGAGGACTTCGAAGATTTGTCCTTCCCTCCATATTGCTGGAGCGCATCAGGCTGGTCGCGTTACGGAAACAGACCTTACGCATACGCTCACGGCAATGGCTGCGCACATGCAGGCTTCTACACCAATCAGCCGCTTGTGTCGCCTGAACTCAGTTTCGAAGCCGACCGCCAGTATTATGTCTCTTTCTGGTTGCTCCGCTCAAGCATGGTCAACTATACCGACCAGATGGATGTTTATATCTCACCTTCGACTTCGATTAACGACGGAACATTGCTCCAGACATTCATCACGTACGAACCTAACGTCAGTGTAGATGAACTTGTATTCTATAACATCGACATTCCTGAAGGTCTTTCTGGTATCTACCACGTGATTTTTGCTGCAACAGGCAACGGAGTCAACCAGACAATATATCTTGATGACGTAACTTACGGTATCTATCCACGTTGCCGTGACATAAAGAGTTCTCCTACAGTAGTCGCGCGTACAGCCACTACTGTCACCCTCTCAGTTGAGAACCATGGCTTCTCGTCAGTACAATATGGCATTGCTCCGTACTCGTCATCTGTCGCACCTGACAGTATCACGATGATTGTAGATACATCTTACATCACAGGGCTTATCCCTATCACAGAATACGCTATATATGCCCGTGGCATATGTACGTTCTCTGACGATACAACGGCTTGGTCGCCAGAAGCTATAGTTACTACACGCATTAATGACTGTTATGCTCCAGACGGGCTCTCGTTCGTCACCCAGACTTCAGATACAATGGCCTCTGTCAAGTGGAATGCAGTTCCTGATGCGACAATCTATCAGGTGGTGCTCTCTTCAGCTGCAAAAGCCGATACGTTCACCACAACCGAGACATCATTCGTCTTCTCGCCACTTACTGCAAATACTGCATATACTTTAGCTGTCCGTGGCAATTGCACTTCCCAGCAATATACTGGCTGGTCAACGCTTTCGTTCACCACACTCCAGACTCCTGCCACTATACCGTACCATACAGGTTTCGAGCCTACGGACGACAATGCACTCTGGCAGAACATAAGTTCAGCATTCTCAAACTTTACAATCGGCACTGATGGCGGTGGTCGTCATACAGGGGTTCAGGGACTTTATGTCTCGGCTGATGGCACTACCTACTCTCAGGCTTGCCCTACAGGCCCTGGCGGAGAACATATATATGGAGTTGCATATATCAAGCGTACTCTCTATTTTGACGAGGCTGGTAGTTATGAGATTGGTTTTGATTGGAAATGCGATCCAATCTCAGACAATACATACGGCTATTTCGATGCTTACGGACGTGCGTATATCGCACCTGTAGGAACAGTTCTCCCTTCTGATGCGTCAACCTATTATTCTGCATTCCCTTACGGTTCAATTGAACTTGCATCCGAATTGACAGGTTCCAAGACATGGCAGCGTTCTACATACATAGTCAATGTTCCAGAAGCAGGCTACCGTGATATGGTATTCCAGTGGTACTCTTTCAACAAGTATGGTGATGCCGCAGATTCTGACCTCTCGGATTATCCGCTTGCAATCGACAACCTCGATGTCTTGTATCTGCATTGCCTTGCTGTCAATAGTGTCACTGCCTTCTCATACTCCGACACTTGTGCCACCTTCGTGATAGACCGCAGTGTACCTGTTGGTTTGGAATATGCATTGACAACTGTCAACGTTCAGGATTCAATATCTACTGTCTATACAGCCGATTCTGATACAATAACAGTCGGCGGACTCAATCCAGAGACGGAATACTTCTTCTTTGTCCGTCAGGTTTGCGACTCGGTTTATTCTTCTTCATGGCGCACTGTATCTTTCCGTACAACCGGTGCTCCTGCCATTCCTCCATACGTCTGCGATTTCGAAGATGACGACGAGAACAACCTCTGGTCTTTCTATCAGAACCAGCAGAACCAGTTCGTCATAAGTCCTAATGCTCTTGGCGATTACAATGGAACTCTCTATGTCAGCGGTGATGGATATACCAATACCTACAACAACACAGCCAAGTCTTACGCATACGCTGCTCGTACATTCTATCTCACTCCTGGCGATTATTACATCTCTTTCGATTGGCGTAATGCTGGCGAGTCGAACCACGACTATGCACGTCTCTTCTTCTATCCTGTCAACTTGGAAATTCCTGTCGGTACATTCATATTCAACCTTGGACCAAACACCCTTCCTTATTCGGCAATAGCCGTTGATGCTGGCTTGCAGCTTTGTGGCCAGCCTGTCATGACTAACCTCGAGAACCGTGTGAGAATCACTGCAGAAGGCTCATATAATCTCGTTGTGGCATGGCAAAACGACCATATCACTGGCGACAACCCTCCATTCGTGCTCGACAATCTGATTGTACGACAGACATCTTGCAATGCTCCTCAAGTTCAGGTGGTAAGCGAACTCCAGACAGAAGGCCGCTCTTCTGCCATCATCACCACTGCCGACACTGGCATTGACATAATCTATGCCGTTTCGCCTACTGCAAACATGGCTGATGCTGTATTTGTTGACACTATCCGCAATTTCGATGGCAGGGATACGATTCTTCTCACATCGCTTTCACCTTCAACCTCTTATTACTTCCTTGCCCGCTCGCTTTGCTCTGCCGATGACTATTCACAACTCGCACGCACCTCTTTCATCACCCCATGCGGACTCATCAACGAGTTCCCTTATAATGAGAGCTTCGAGTCCATTTCAACGACCTATATGCCTGGCATGATTTCTTCTATCTGCTGGACACCTTTCGGCGCTTCTTCCGGAACTTCAGGCAATCCTCGTTATCAGGCAACAACCGCAGAAGAGAATGTTTCCGATGGTGCACGCGCCTTGCAACTTGTTGCCCATCGCACCAACACTCTCACACTCATGCTTCCTGAGATGGATGACATATCGTCGCTCCGTCTTGCCTTTGACGTGCGTTATGACGGCACGAAGAGTATGCCGGTACTCAAAGCCGGTTACATGACCGACCCTGATGATGCTTCGACATTTGTTGCCGTATGCACGACTGCCGTCTCTTCTTCGTTCACAAGTTATGTTGCCAGCTTCGCAAATGCTCCTGCGGGTTCACGCATGGCATTCAGTTGTGCGGGTGGCAATACAAACGGAAAGGTTGTTTATCTTGACAATGTGAATGTGTTCAGTGCAGTAGAAGGAAATACCTACAGTGATACGGTCTGCTTTACTGCCGACTATGTTGCCCATGGTTTCTCAATCCTTGCAGATTCCATTCCAGTTGGTGTCAGCACATACCATCTCAAAGTTCCTGGTTCCACCATTTCAAAGCCAGACACAATCCACACACTTGTCCTCTTCAAGCCTAATCAGGCAATAAAGAGCTTCTACGACACTATCTGTGGAGGTATGCCTTATATCTCTGGTATTTGGAACATCCCTGCACCTGTTACCAGACGCTATCATCAGGTGTTCCCTAATGCTTCGGTATTCGGTTGTGATTCAACTGTCGAACTCTTCCTTACAGTCATTCCTGCTTCCAATATCATCCGCGACACCATCTGCCATGGCGAATCATACCATTTCGGTGACCAGACACTTACCGCATCCGGAACTTATACCCGTACTTATCAGGCCACACCTGAATGTACTGCCACAGACACCCTTTATCTCACTGTCGTGCCAGACTCTGTCTTCTCTTCTGATGCTGTCTGCTATGCAAACCTTCCATATATATGGAATGGTCAGAGATGTTACACGACGGGTCGCTACACTGCACCAATCGTTGGTCCTAACGGCTGTAACCAGACTGCTGTTCTTGACCTCACCGTACTCGTAGCCGACTCGACAGTCAATGTCTCATTCTGTTCCGGCGGTTCAGTCTATGTGATTGATACAGTGATTTCCACACCTGGTAATTACACTCTCCATCGCATCAATGCCTTGGGATGTGATGTCAATTACCATATATCTGCCACCGAGAATCCTGTAGTGCCTGAGGATGTCTATGACGTAGCTTGCGAAGGCATACCTTATTCTCGCTACGGCATATCTTATCTGATAGTCACGTCTGATACCATTGTCACAATCAGAACCAGTACATCTGACCATCTCTGTGACTCCGTAGCTCGCATCCATATTTCCTACCATCTTACTCAATATTCCGACACCAGTGCAGTTTTGGGCTCTGACGGAACATTTACATGGCATAACCAGACCTATACCGTTGCAGGCACCTATAAGGATACGCTTCAGGGCGCAGACGGTTGCGACTCTGTCGTGACTTTGCATCTCTCTGTCGGAGAAGGCGTGGATAATGTGGCAACCTTCAATGTCACCCTTTATCCAAACCCAGCCGAGTCTGGTCAGGATGTCTTCATCTCGCTTGATCCATTAATGGCAGAGCGAGTCACTTCCGTACAGATTCTTACCACTACTGGACAGGTTGTATATAATAAGGTTGTTGATTCTCAGATTGCGGATTCTCAACTGACAATTGCCAATTGTCAGTTCCCATCAGGTATCTATTACGTTCGTCTGACAACAGACAACGACAAGGTATCAGTTCAGAAACTGATAATCAAGTAGATGTGATATTGTAACACTGTAATTTGCATGTTATTCAAAAATGGAGGCAAATTCTGCCTCCATTTTTACTATTCGCCAACAAATTATTAACGGAATACTATCGTATAAAGACTCGTGATTTGCAATAAGTCCGCCATGCCTCTGCTATGCCTCTGCTATTTCTCTGCTTCAGGAGCGGAGTCATAGCGGTTTGTCAGCGAAGTATCACTGGTGTCATACTGGGATATCTATAGCGTCATGCTGAAATATCGATAGTGTGCTGGTCGGGTATCGCCCTCTACTACTAATATGATGTTTTTTTCTCGATTTTACGAAAAAAGAGCCACTTTTTTACAGTATGAATGCAGTGTGCTTCTTTCTGCCCTTAAGAATTCAAATAAACCGAAAAACATTTGCCCAATTCAGAAATTATTTCTACCTTTGCAAAAAATTTGCAAATCTGTATCTAATACAAGAAAAAATATGATTGGTAAACTTTTTCAATATTATCTTGACCATCAGGAAGACTTGGTCGAGAAGTATAATGGTAAATACGTTGTCATCACAAACAATTGTA
>JAZRYS010000079.1:0-1744 GCA_045600865.1 Candidatus Aphodosoma sp. | reverse complement strand
TGAAATCAGCGTGATCGATTATGCCGGAAACTGCATGATCAAACACGGTCTGCTATGCGTGAATGTCTCAGGACTGAAGAATACATATAGGAATGACACGAGGAGTCATGCCTTGTCAGAGAGTGCAATCAAACTTATATTCAGATTCCTGTCTGACAAATCCTACATAGGCAAGGCTTATCGAACCATTTCAGGTGAAACAGGAATGTCTCTCGGTTCTATCAAGAACACTATTGAGGAATTGACCAACAACCAATTTGTCATGCATACGGACAAAGGCAGGAAACTCATTAACGAAGACAAGTTGCTGGAACTCTGGGTTCAGGCATACAATCAGACCATCCGACCGAAACTGACGCTCAGAAGAATGAGTTTCAGGACAGACGAGATTCGCAGCAAATGGCAGGAAATGAATCTGCCAGAAGGCATGTCATGGGGTGGAGATTGCGGCGCGAACCTTACAGATGGTTATCTCATTCCTGGCTCGTTCGAGATATACACATCAAAACCAAGTGCATTGTTGATGACAACAGGTATGGTAATGCCCAACGAGAATGGAGAAATAACTTTATATCAGAAATTTTGGAATGATGACAGTGATACCAAGATTGCACCAAAGCTAATAATTTATGCAGACCTCGTGAATAGTGGTGAAAGCCGCCAGATAGAGGCAGCACAAAGATTGATAAAGAATGGAATATAAGATAGACAAGGCAAAGCTTGCCAATGATCCTCTGTATGAGACACTGGCAGCTTTGCAGAGATCGCTGGAGCAACTAAACCTTCAGTTATACGTTGTCGGAGCATGTGCCAGGGACATTGCCATGAAAGTTCTTAATGTACCTGCCTCGGCAAGGCGTACCATTGATATTGACGTTGCCATAGCACTCGACAACTGGGATATGTTTGACAAGGTATCGGATCTGCTTCAAAAGAATTATTTCAAGAAGGATCCGTATGCCAAGCAGAAGTTCTATTACAAAGGAGAAGACGGGACGAATGACTATGAAGTTGACGTCGTTCCGTTCGGACCACTTGCCAACAACGAGGTGATAGGATGGCCTCCTGAGGGCAACCCTGAAATGTCGGTAAGATGTTTTGAGGATGTCATGAAGGATGCAGACACAATTATCGTAGACGAGAATGTACGGTTCTGCATAGCGTCATTAAGTGGTCAGTTCCTTATAAAGCTCGACGCATGGATAGACCGTCATTTGAAAACGGACAAGGATGCCCGTGACATGTTCTATATCATAGACAACTTCTATTGGACTTCCATCGTTGACAAGTTCCCACCACCAGAGCAAGTGACCAATTCCGATGACCCAGCATTTGATGACTTCGTTGCAGGAGCGCAATGGATAGCATCAGATCTCCGTTCATTACTATCAGACGAACACCGTGCATACTATGTGGATTTCATCAACAGTGAGCTATCGTTGGAAGATAACAGCAAGCTCGTTCAGCATCTTGTTACCTCTTCGAATAATAGTGACGTCCGCAACTACACAAGCATAAGAATTGCATTACAGAACATTGTAAACATACTTTCAGCATGACAACAGAACTATTTCAAGAAGGATCCGTATGCCAAGCAGAAGTTCTATTATAAAGGTGAGGACGGGACCAACGACTATGAAGTTGATGTCGTGCCGTTTGGACCTCTTGCTAATAACGAGGTTATAGGATGGCCTCCTGAGGGCAATCCGGAAATGTCGGTAAGATGTTTTGAGGATGTCATGAA
>JAZRYS010000078.1:0-5597 GCA_045600865.1 Candidatus Aphodosoma sp. | reverse complement strand
CCCAAGCCTTTGCGTAACTGCCAACGGAGAACCATTGTCTCACAATACACTTAAGAACCTTACAGTCACTTCCAACAGCGATCAGATTCATTGCGACAATCCCGGAGAAGACGGATTGATGTTCCATATCCCTTCACAGCTTGGAATCAAGTAAAAGAAGGAACGCAAAGTTCATTAGGTTCAAAGTTACAGACAAACACATATAAGTCACATCGAAATAAAATACAGGTGTGGCTTTTTATGTCTATAGCATATTTGTCTTACAATTCTGACCACCTATTTTGAGGTTACATCAAATTTGTACTTAAAGAAGGGTAAGAGCGCTTGCTATATAAGGAGTCACCTGGTTGGCAATCACTCCGCTTGCTATTCCATTAGTCAAACCGCCAATAGCCTGAAAGCATCTTTTCAAGAACTTCTTTGAAGGTGCTTCCTTTTTCAATTCCACAGCAACATCAGCAGATAATTCTTTATATTCCTCGTTATTCTGCAGTTTCATTATTTCATCTATCTTTTGAATTATCCCTTGAAGTTCATTAGCAGTTTGAGAATTGATGGTATTATTATTGCCAATAACCGTAGTTACATCACCAGCATTAACGACACCATCTCCAGAATTTACTATTCCTGCAGTGATATTCGTAACATTTGTGATATTATCTTTCTTTATTAAAGAACCAAATTGAATATCTTCATTGTCTGATATCTTCAAAAAATAGTCAATAAGCAATGATTTTACAGAGATAAGGATGTTTCTTATTGCAGACAAACTGCCAAACTGATATGCTCTTTGGATATCGCCATTAATACAATGCCCCATGTGATAATACCATATTGCTGTCGGCACTTCTACATGAATGGTACCCGAATTATCCTTCTTGCCCATTTCTTCGATTTCTGTGATGGGGTTAAAAACTGCGATATGAGATAATCTCTTCCGTATCTTTTCCTCTTTTACCATATCAATAGGATACGTGTAACCCAAAACCTCTTGAAACCCCTTATGTATATCAACTTTCACTCCTGCATCAATAATACGGTATTCTGGTGGATTGTTTTCATATCCACGTAATTCATTTTCAACCCATTTCAGGAGATCACTATCATGATACTTTGCCGCAAATACTTTTGCCTTTAATAGTATATTAGCAATAGATGCATCCGATGTTATGTCAGAAAGAATACTTTCTGCGAGTTTTTTTATATTTTCATCCATGACTTTTTGTTATATTGTTACTTCTGAGTACATATTAGCAAACTCCATGCCAACGAGTTCTCTTGTACAATAAATACTATACAGATTGACTATGATGGCACAAGATGACAAATTGTCGGTACTTTTCTTGTCAAACAAGTACTTTGCAGGAGAAATAGTTGGAATTATAAACTAGAAAACTGATTTCGTCAAATGATTATGCTTATATACGAAACTAACTATGAAATTCCATTTGTTGCTTATTACTCCTACATGCTGTTTGACATTCTAAACCGCATGAAATTCTGAATTTAACCATGAAAATCTGCTAAAAACAAGGCTCATCTGCGTGTTTGTTTCGTTTTGCAGGAGTTATGAAAAAGTGGTTTGTCCTCCGATTCGTCACGCAGTTCCTTTGCGGCACGATTCCATAAAAGGACTCGTGTACGTAAATGAAAAATGAAGACCTTACGTTCAATGACCTTCCACAGGTCGTTGCCCAGCTTCGGGATGAAGTGATGGGCATGAAGGTGTTACTGCAGAGCCTTCAGAACAGACCAACTCAGCAGAGAGAGAACAGACACCGCCCTGTTACGCCAGAGCGAGTTGCAGAGTACACCAACATTCCACTTGCGACCATCTACCAGAAACTCGCAAACGGAGAGATCCCAGGAACCAAGCCTGGTAAGCGATGGGTCATTTACCTTGACGAGATTGACAAGTGGCTTGAAGTGAACCGCAAGAATCCTATTCCTTTGACGGATGAAGAGCAGAATGCGGCAATACTTGCAACCCACAAGCGCAAGCCAAAGGCTCAAAAGTCGCAGCAATTCGAAGATGCACTTTATTCAAAATAGTTATCGCTATGAGAAAGAAGCGTATCTTCTGCCTGATGCTGGATGAGTTCCAGATACAGGCACTGTCGAAGTACAGCAATGGTATCGGCAGATTGGCTTGCTTCGAGCACCTTCTACTTCATGCTGAACGTCAGGACACTGTCCACACAAAGCGTGGTATTTCCTATACCGTGCCAAAGGGCTGTCTTGACATCAGCGAGGAAGAACTTTCTGTGCAATGGCAGTGTAACCGCACTACCGTTCACAGAATGCTGAAGGAGTGGCAGGGACTTGGGCTTATCACCATGAAGGCAAACAATGTCACGACAATCGTCAGTGTCACTTGCCTCCAGTCATGGTATGTCGGCAGGGATGAAGGAAGCTTCGCCAAGAACGATGTTTTCCGTTATCCTAACCTGATGACTGACCAGCCTCTTGAATACTTCGTGCCAGTTCGCAAGCAGAAACCTGCTGCGACTTCCAAGAAGACATCATCCAAGGGTAAGGCATCAAAGGCATCACAATCTGGTGCTACAGACGGTGAAGCCAATGATGCTGATGGAACAGAAGAAGCCACAGATTCAGTTGCTACCTCTGCTTCCGTTTCCCTTTCATCTGATGATGGTTCTTATGGTCAGGACCAGGGAGTTTCAACCTCACATAAAGATGCTAACGCACAAGTTGTAGGTGTCCCAGTTGAGAACAACGGACAGGATTTCCAAGAGGACATATCTAATGACAATGCGCACACGCTCGAGGGTGCATCCACAGATTCAGTTCATGAGACTTCTGATGTAAATCCAAAGCCTCAGGACAAATCTGACGATGATAACTCTGGTACCGACAAAGCGCAGCAGAATCAGCGTCCTCAGACAGAGTCTTCCGTCTAATTGCTATACCCCTCTATAGTGAGCATCCTCAACTATGATGATGGCTCGCCATTATCTCGATTGGGGATGTTCACTGAGGGAAGCAGTTATCCAAGGTACAGTCTTTCGGAAAATCCACAGCATACTCAGTTTTCGGATCCTGCTGAACACTCAGCCCGAACCGACTCCAGAGAGTGCTTTTCAAGCGGTTCTAAGACGGCTCTAAGCAATGCAACGACGCTATTGACTGCCGCTACATTTTCCGAGAGAGCCGAAACGAAGAGCTTGCTCTATAAGACTTCGTTTAGAAGTGAGGAACATAATCCTCATTTTTGCGAGCAAGAAATGAATTATGCCCTCGTATCTGTCGCTACTTCGGGGGTATCGAGCAAGCTCTCTGTTTCCGTTTTCTTATACGAGACATGTATTTCCCACCAAAAGCATTCCGGAGGCTCCTGAGGGCATTTACAAGTTTCGTAAGGGGATTGTGCCTCACTTCTAACAATTCTAATGTCTAACTTAAAAACAAATTGCCTATGGCTAAAAAATATCAGGTAGTCCACATGAAGAACCTATCGAGTATGTCAACTGGTGAAGCCAACGAGCATCAGCGAAGGTTCACAGAAAAGATGTGGGAGAACCGTCAGAAGCGCAGAAAGAACGCAATAGACCGCAGCAGAAGTAATTGTAATTTTGAGCTTGTGCGTGGTTGCAAAATGGTGCCACTTGGATCAGAGAAAACCATCAAACAGCGTATAGAAGAGCGCTACAAAGAAGCTAAGGTCACAGACCCTAATGTGGCTCGTATGGAAAGGTACAAGGTCCAGGGAAAAGTCTATACAGGCAAACCTTACCGTACCATTTGTGAGATTGTCTTCAGTGGCAATGCCGACGAGATGCGTCGCCTTGCTTTTGGTGAGCAGAAACTTGACCGTACCAAGGGCGTTGACAACAGCCATCTGGTGCTACAGCAAGGCATCATTGATTGGGCGAAGGATGTCTATAATGCTATGGCAAAAAAATACGGTGAAGAGAACATCGTGAGTTTCGTTGTACACTGTGACGAGTCGTCACCGCACATTCACTGTTGCATCCTTCCCATCTATTATGATAAGAACAAAGGTCGCAATCGTGTGATGTATCGTGATACTTTCGGAGGCGAAGCAACTGTTCTTGATGAACTGCACGATTATATGGCAGAAGTCAATGCCAAGTGGGGCTTGGAGCATGGGGAACCTGTGTCCGTTACTGGCAACAGGCACATTCCACGTGAAGAATATTACGCAATGCTCGGTCATGAGATTCAGGAGCGCGAGGAAAAGAAGTCTAAGCTGGAGAGTGCCATCAAGGGACTGGGTACGATGATTGACCACCTTACTACTGAGCGTGACGAATGCACAGCAGAAATCGAGGAACTTGAAGAGCAGCTTGCTCAGTGCCAGGGTGACAAGTCGGAGATTGAAGCAAAGATTGAAGCACTCAAGGCAAGAGTCTCAGATCTTGATGCAAGACTTGCAGATAAGCGCACCAAACTCATGGAGGCTGACCGCAAGTTGAAGGAGGCTAATACCAGAGTTCGTGAGGCAGTTACTAATTTCGAGAACATGGAAAAGGCTAACGCCATTGTTCTGGAGAAACTTGGTAAGGATGTTGATTCTCTCTTCAAGACTACCTTCTTTGAAGATGCCGTTGATGGTGTCAAGACAATGCTTTCCAACAACCCTGACTTGAAGTTGGGTGACAAGGCAGAAGTCCTTAATGCTATGTTCTATGCTGGTGCAGAACACATGGTTGATGTCGTTGACAGGGCTAAGGAACTATTCCTTGCAGGTATCAATGGCGCAGCAAATGTTCATGCTTCAGGTGGTGGTGGCAGTACCAGCGACATGCCTTGGCGAGACAAGGACGAGGATCTTGCCAAGTACCTCCTTCGTTGCTTACAGGCTGCTGGCAGACAGGTTCACGCCAAGTATGCCAAGCCGAAGTACAAACCAAGGCGCTCATAACTGTCTTTTTTAGTCCTTCTTATACGTCGAAGCGTGACATTCCTTTTTGCTGGATGCCACGCTTCATTTTTCTGTAGTCTTGTAGATGAGGTATTTTGAACATACTCCATCTATAGTGCTACATTATATTCATAAGGACTTCTTCAACTACTGGATATGGGTTGTAGATGTCATAGATGCCATCGTAGTAGGTTACACATTCTCCTTCATTGATGCACTTTTCAGCATAGATTGTTGAGTCATACTTATCAGCAAGTCTCAGAAGCTCTGTCTTCATCTTTTCCCTTCTGTCTCTGAAGAAATTGACTATCAAGCTTTGCATCTTCTGCTTAACGGAGACATGAAGGCATGACTTTGAATAGAGTGCAAGGATTCTTGTGTATGGTTGTGGGTTCCAGTATCGTCGTACCACCAGATACTCATAGCATATAGCAGCCTGTGCCCAGTCCTTTTCAGCCTCAAAAAGCTCTCCATGAGCCATTATCTCGTCAGCTTCCTTTTGAAGCGCTCTGATGGCTATTACCGATGGATGGTCTTCTGATACATCCTTGTCATTGTCGCCATTGTAGAAGTCGAACTCTGGAAGCGATGTAATCAGCTCATTGAGTTTGTAGATGTAGGTATCTTCTTCTGAAACCTCCATGTCGAAATGAGCTTCTTTGATATTATTCTTCCTTGATTCTTCGAAGGC
>JAZRYS010000077.1:0-1428 GCA_045600865.1 Candidatus Aphodosoma sp. | reverse complement strand
CATACGAATAGCTCCCTTAACGGAATGTAGATCGACAAAATCCTTGTGGACTTCACCTGAAGCCCATCGGAGAAGGTGTATGATGAGAGCAAGACGAGCTGCATTGCTGCAAGTCTTCATCTGGCGACTCTCAACAAGACTATCATCTTCCATTGCATTGACAGCTTCGATAATTCCATTGTACCAGCCATAGAAATAATCGTGCGCATCGTCAGCCATTGTCAGACGTTTTGGAGTAACACCATTGTTCTTCTCGTTTGCCATGCATTCTAATCAGAGAAGCTTGACGATTATTTCTCGCCATCTTCCTGTCATATCTTGTCTTGGCACATTGTCTATCTGTTTCTGCCAGAGAGAAATCTTGCGATTATGAGGGAACACAAATAGGAAACGGTCGGTAAGTCCACTTGCTGTGTATTCCTTCTTGATTATCTCTGACATCAACTGTGTCTGAATGGAACCGATGACGTTGATACACGGAGTGTTGATGTGAATCGGACGAGGATCAGTCTTGCGGATGGTGTCCAGAGGCTGACCGCTCCAAGCAGACAGAAGCAGTTCAAGCAAAATACTGTCTTTGCCATACCTGCTTGCCTGTTTGAAGAGAGAGAGGATCTCATCAGTAAACACAGCAATACCACGGAGATTGTCACTGTGGATAGTCATGAGTGCTTCAGGAGTGAAGTCCGATATAACCGTCTTTACAAGATGTGGCTTACCAGAACGTCCAGCACCATCTTCTTCCTTCTTACCTGCATGTTGCTCGTAAGCATCCAGTTCCTCGTTGTACTTCTCACGGTTAATCTCATCCTTCTCTCGGATTGGCTTGTAGGCAAAACTCATTGGTGGAGTCTTACCCAAACCTGGACGACCTACCAGCATCATATAAAGTGCTGGTGAGGTTGCCCATTCTCCCTTGATAAGAATCTCATGACTGTTGCCGATAGCGGTTGATGCAGCTGAAAGCATAGCTGCTGCGGCATACTCGACGTTGAAGTTTTCGTAAGCTGACAAATCAAGCAGTATCTCCTGTACCTTCTCAGGGAACACATCGAGAGGGAATCCCGAAGCCTTGATGCCCTCCACATCACTGCGGATGTCATTGCAAAGTTCCTGTACTAACATACTCTCTTCTCTCCTTTCTTGTCAATCAGAGTATGTGATGCTGACTGTTCAATGTTCTTTGAGTTCTTGCTATAAGCTGCAACGGTTACGTCCTTAGCCCTCTTGCTTCTTATCGCATTAACATCAGACAGAGCATACATATTCTTGATACCAAACTTGATGTGACAGAGATAACCTCTGCGATGCCATGTCCACAGAGTAGCCTTTGTCACATTGAATATCTTGCAGACCTCGTCTGTAGAGAGGAATTTCTCTTCTGGTTCCTCTTCACGAGCGAGCGCACGTTCCTCTTCCCACTCCTTG
>JAZRYS010000076.1:0-2570 GCA_045600865.1 Candidatus Aphodosoma sp. | reverse complement strand
AATCCTAAGCTAATCCTCTGCTATTTCTCTGCTATAAGAGCATCATATCTGCTTATGATCACCTTACCATACGCTGTGTATTGACAGTATGTAAATGGTATATCGATGGAGTGTCGATGGTGTCTCGGTCAGGTGTCGCCCTCTACTAATATTATGATGTTTTTTCCCGCATTTGTAGAGATGCGGCATGCCATGTCTCTACAAATGCGGGAAATTGCCAACATGCAGGGATGGTTGTCGATTGCCGTCAGCGGGTTCTGCGTATTTCTGCGAGATACCATATTATGACCAAATATCAGTCAAAACAGGTCATCAATTGTCACGACAGTCTGGAATATCTGTGAGTATTTATTCCGTTTCAGTCCATACGTAGTGACGAGTACATTTTGCAATGCCTTGCGAGTCTTGCTGGCGCGTCTGAAACATTCAGTCCGTTCTCTCAGGTGCTCTTCGTAAGATTTGTCAACCTCGAAATCGGCTATCGAATACTTCATCTCGCAGAGAGATATCACCCTGTCGTTGCGGTCAATGCAAAGGTCAATCTGAGCTCCCCGTTCGCCATCGTCACCACGGCTAAACCAGCTGGAGCATTCGCTAAGCACTCCCATAATGCCGATTTTCCGCTTTATCTGCTCGATGTGGTCATGCGCCACCTGCTCAAAGCCATAACCTGCCCATGTCCGGCGGGAACTGCTGTCCATGCTGTTAGTCCAGAAATGCTCGTCACGCCCATAATGATTTTCGATGTAGGTGAGATAGAACATCGTGTAATAATCTTTCAATTGGTACATCATGTCCTTTTTCTCTTTACCGAAAAAGGTGTATGCTCGCACGAAACCGCTGTTCACCAAATCCGTCAGGTACTCTCCAAGCAACCCATTGTTGGCCATTTTTGTTTCCTGCACGATCTCGCTGCGAGTGAGCCCTATCCGTTTCTTTTGCAGTGCCCTGACTATACGCATGTATGCCTCCGACTCCTCGAAAAGTGTCTCATACAGGCATTTGAACTCATCCCACAACAGACCCCGTTCCTTGAAAAAGATAGCGTCTATGTTCTGTGAATAGGTGAGTTTTGGCGACAACTGTTTCAGATAGAACGGAATGCCTCCCATTATCATATAGGACTCAACGATGTCGTATCTTGTCCATTCAATTCCACGGCTTTGCAGGTACTCTTCGGTCTCGCTGAGTGTGAAAGGATTGAGATATAGCCGTCTGCTGCTGCGGTTGAACAGACCACCTTTATGCTGAAACAGCCTTTTTGTAATCCAGCTTGTGGAACTTGCGCATACAATCAGCAGAATGTCGTTTCTCATAGTACACCATCCATTCCAGAAGCCTTCGAATGCACCCATGAAATCTGTATCGTCAGTGTCCAGCCATGCAATCTCATCTATGAACAGCACTTTTTTGCCTTTGCGCTTCGACAAACGGATATGTTCTTTCAACTGCTCAAATGCTTCGTACCAATCCTTCGGAACGCTTCTTGTTTCGTCTGAATATTCGCTGAGAGCATTGCAGAATGTTTGCAGCTGCACGTCCGCAGGCTTGTCGTGTATGCCTGCCATGACAAAATCGAACTTGCCGCGAAAGCATTCCTTCACAAGAAAAGTCTTGCCCACACGCCTTCTTCCATAGACTATAGCAATCTCCGATTCAGCAGTTTGATACATTTCTTGCAGCTGCTCAAACTCGTAATGACGACCTATGACCTGTTGTTTGTCCATATATTTTGTGTACTATTATTTCGGACTGCAAAGGTACGCTATTTTTCTGAGTTGTGCAAGAAAAATGTCGAAATCTTGATTTTTTATTGAGATTTCGACAAATTTCGAGGGTGAAAAATGTCGAAATCTTGATTTTTTATTGAGATTTCGACATTGTATAATTTATCTCACGCAGAGAACTCATGATTATTTTCACGCAGAATCCGCAGAAAGAAATTCCCGTAAGTCTGCGAATTCTGCGATATATATATATTCTTTCAAATTTATTTGGTTAATAAAAAATAATGTTGTACCTCTGCGCCCAAATTGTGCAGAGGTACAACTTTGCTATATAATGCCCCTCCAGACTATGCTCTGGGGGGGGGTAATTTGTTGAATATAAGTTGAATAAAGACATATATAACATATGAAAAACAAAAGATTGCTGTTGGCGATATTCGCCATTTTGATGTCAACGGGGTTGCTGTATGCATACGAAGACTACCTGCCAAGCGACAGATATGGATTTGTGAATGTATTCAAGATTGATAATATATGGGAGTTCAAAAGTGGCTCATTAGACGAGTTGAAAAATGTGTCCTCTTCTGAAAACAATTTTGTGGCAAATCAACCGTAATTGTCCACTTTTGGAAACTTTTTTGACGAAACATTGTGGATTTTGTCCATCTTTGGAAATCTGAGCTCATCCAAAATTGATGGAATGTCCACTCTTAAAAATCTTATAATTCAAGTTTTGCAAGTTACAATAAGCTCTGTAAGAGCGACATAGTATAGCGCAGGGCGTGAGCCCTGTGTGAAATGTTCAATGCGTTAATAGAGTGCCGTAGGTACGACAGAATTAAA
>JAZRYS010000075.1:0-2821 GCA_045600865.1 Candidatus Aphodosoma sp. | reverse complement strand
AGGTAGTCAGGCTGATGCGACCAATCTCTCTCCCAACGTACCCTCTTCATGACATGGGTGTAGCATTTGGCAACTTCTTTTTTATAGTCAAATGGAACTGAGCATTTCGGCTCAGTCAATTGCCGTTTGCGACTTTCTTCGAAAGCCTTGGCCATAGCCGGATGCGACCGCATATATTCCTTCGCGAATCGAAGTAATTCGTCATCAGTAATTTCAGCCAGCATGGTATCCACTGATTCCTGTTTCGTTTTTTGATTCATAGCTGATTATTTGTTTGTATCTGTAGACATTCCAGCCCATTTCAACAGCAGTTCTTGAGCAATTGACGCATTTTCAACCCTCATCATACTATCCTCCTCCTTTTCTCTTGACAAAAGGTTCATACTGCCGTACCAAACAATTGAATTGTCAATCACCGCAAAATGCTCCCTGCACTTTTCGGCACAGCGAACAGCAATTCCTGCTGACGCCAGAATCTCAATCAGTTCTTTCTGATGTTCCGCTGCATCGTCAGGATATGAAGATGAAGAAAGTGTCATAACGGCTATGCGAATCCCCCTTTCCTGAAGAGGTGTGACATCCTTGATAAATTTCCATACTTTTCTGGAACCAAGACCAGGACTGGAGACCACGACTTCTGAATGCGATGAATTAATGTCGCGTTCAAACACATCCAGATAGCTCTTCCAATCGAATATTGAGCTTCCCACCACTTGCCTGTCTGCGACACACGGACAAATCTCAAAGCCTATGCGCTTGTATGTCCGGAGACGTTTATGGTACATCCGCTCCAACATAGGCACATACTGGTCAATATAGTCGAATATGATCACATCCTTCTTCCCGTCATAATCCCTGTTCAGGCGACCTGCATATTGTTCGACATTGCTTTCGAAGGAAATAGGCATCGCCAGCAGAAGCGTATCCAGTCTTGGATAATTGAACCCCTCTCCAATATACTGTCCGATGGCCACCGCAAGCATTGTTTCATCTTTCGGGACTGCAACAAGCTGATTCCGAAGTAATTCGCGCTCCTTCAGGCTGCCGCCTCCATGAAGCAGGAAAACATGCTGGGCCGCTCCCTGAAGCATCTCATACAGCCACGTCGCATGCTCCTTTCTCTTGGTCATCACAATCGGGGTACGTCCCATTTTCACGCACTCAACGGTGTCGGCGACAATTTGCAGATTCCTCATCTCGCTGCCAGCCACCAGACTGAAAGCGTCGCTGATACTAAGCTTTTCAGACACATCAACCACCCTCGTGAAACGTGGATAAACGAAATGCCCGATACCCTGTTTCTCAGCCCTTTCCAATGCGGTATACCTGTGCCGGACGGGCCCCAATTGCATAAATATCTTTTTATCTTGCCCGTCTCCACGTTTCGTATTGGCGGTAAATCCATAGACAAACTTAGCAGTCAAGGCCCGTAACACAGACTCGCAAGTATAAGCCGCAGCGTGATGGCATTCATCCATAATCACCATACCGTAATTCCGGACAATCGGATTAACACCATCATCCCGCCCGAGTGAAGTAATCATAGCAACGTCAACAAGGCCGGACAGAGCATTCTTTTGAGAACTAAATGTTCCAATACAGGATTCACGATGTTTTACCCTCCCGCTTGGTGTTGTATATGTGGGCAGATCTTCATCAATTTTTAAAAACTGTTCAAGCGCCTTTAGCCAGCCGCTCATAATCTCCACATTATGCACAAGTACAAGAGTATTTACCTTCTTTTGTGCGATTAGATATGCTCCCACCACCGTTTTCCCGAAGGACGTCGCTGCATGGAGCACGCCATTGTCATAGGCCAAGAGCTTTTCTACAGCGGCCAACTGCTCAGGATACAATTCTCCTGTAAACTGCACCTTTAGTTGTCTCCCTAATTGCCTCCTATCAGAAATCTCGTATTGCAACCCGGCGTCAGACAATGCGTCAAGCAAAGGCATCTGACAACCGCGAGGTAGGACAATATTATCGCCATCGTCATAACCACAATATACAATTCGTGGAATGTCATGCGTGGAGAAGCCCTGTCCGAGTTTCGTATAAAACTCAGGATTGGAATATGCCGCCAGTCTTCTTATAGCATTCTGCAAACGTGGCTTAAGACCAGTCTTATTAATGCATAGACCATTTTCAAATGTTATCCGAACTTTGCCGTTGGAATCTGAAGGGCAGAATGATTTCCTTTCACTGTACAATTCCCGTTCCTTTGGTTCTTCATCGGCATCCCCCTGCAATTGTCCATAGGGATTATTGTCCGGGCACCACTCTTTGATACACGCCTCGACTTTTTGCAATGATAATTTTCTCACTTCAGAAAGGGCCTTGTATTGGTCTTTCAGCGGTTGCCAATACTCATCAACAAACAAACTATTGCCTTTCTTCATTGCTTGTCCCTGCCACGGAAGGGCTATCAAATTTCCCAAACCGTTATCTGATAGGGAATCCTGCATAGGCAGCATTCTATCATAATAGAGGAAATTCTTCAAACTTATAAGATCTGCGCCTTTTGTAACGAGGGCATTGCCGAACATTCTGGCTTTCACGGCTGGAACAGCCTCACTGAAGAATATCCATACATGGGCCCCATTTCCGGAGCGGGAGCGCTCAACCAGACAGTCAATATTGCATAAATAACAAATCTTCCGCAATGCATCAACTTCCTCATGCCATTCATTTGACGTCTCCTGACCCTCTTTGTGATTGTCAAAATCAAACACGATGAATCTGCAGGTGTCATCTTTCAACATCACATATACCCCAATCACATCCTTACAGTCCTCACGCTTTCCTATCATATGCCGCATCA
>JAZRYS010000074.1:0-5460 GCA_045600865.1 Candidatus Aphodosoma sp. | reverse complement strand
ATAACTCAAGTTTCGCAAGTCACAATAAGCTCTGTAAGAGCGAATTGTCGACAAGCCGAGAGCAAGATCAAACTTGTTTGGTTTTGCCGAGGCGCGAAAGACAATGCGCAAAGCGAAATAATATAGCACAGGGCGTGAGCCCTGTGTAAAAATGGTAAATACGTTAATAGAGTGCCGTAGGTACGACACATTTAGATGGTACGTAAGGTGAAAATAAATGTGTCGTCCTTACAGGACTTAAACGGGATAACAACCTCATACACAGGGCTCACGCCCTGTGCTGGTATGTGCCGCCCTTTCAGGGCTAATACTTGCGAAACTTACATAGATTCGTTTCAATTGTTTCAAACGTTTCAATCAGAATCCTGAGGGTGGTTGAGTGAGGATTGTTTTTGGAACGAAGTTCAAATCCTGAGGGCGGTTTTGATTTTTGATAATTTTTTTGGCGATATGTTTTGCCGTGTCAGATTTTGTTTGTAACTTTGCAAATAAAATGTTATAATGGAATCTGAGGAACAAATATTGGAATATGAACTCATAGACTTCTGCATTGACTGTGGATATGAGCAAGGTGAGGAGAGTGTTGGATGGTGTGTCTGCGAGGAGACACCTGATGGAAAATCTGTGCCAGACATAGTCTGTGATGCTGATGGCATTCCGATGGGCAATAGTATTCAGGAAATCAGAATACGCGAAACAATCATCGCTGATTTTCTGAGTAAATGGCGTAAGGATAATCCTGACGGAAAAATTTATAACGGCATATTGCAGGAATATATCTATGTAAGAGCAATTTCTTTAGTTGAGGCAAAAGAACATTCTTCGAAGAGTTATAATTCCACACGTGCGCTGATGATATTGGATGAAGTGCTCAAAAATGCAAGTCCAATCAAGCGTGTGCCAAAGAAAAGTGAAGACAAGAATCAAAAAGAATTTTCGTATTTCCTTGTCATGATTTATAAGCATATTGAAATTGGTTCTATCAGATTGACAGTAGGTGTCAAGAAAAACCACAACAAAATTCAATATGGCATAAATGCCTTAAAACCAGATGAACCGTTGGTTGATTATTCTGATTTCAAGAAATCAAAAAGAAAACGCAGCCCACAAAAATGAACTGCGTAAACTTGCCTCTGGTGCGTGGTTCTGATTACAATCCTGATGGAAAGTGAAGGCTCGGGGCGAGGACTTCTGCACTACGCGAGTCCAACGAGAAACCACGTCTCGACCCTTTCGGAATCTGGGTGCAAAGGTAGGCATTTTTCGTGACCTGACCAAATTTTTTACGACAAAAAAGATTCTCATATCTTTTACTATTGATATTGAATAACATATAGTCTTTTAGAAGACGCATATCTCTTCCAGAATCTAGCACATTTTAAAACAGGGAGATATACGACTCTGATTGCTATGCACTATACGGTGTATGGGCGAAAGAGTTAGTATAACCTGTAGGTGTGCTAGCCGATTCTGGAATTATATTTTCTCAATTTGCTCATACACTTTTCCTGAAAATCCACTTTATAACCACAATAATTATGCCAAAATACAGATTCCACGTGGTGGGCATACGCTATCACGACTATGCTAACAACCTGGAGGAGCTCTACCAGAAGGCGGAGGGCAAGAGCATGACTATGCAGCTTGAAGAGGAAAATCCTCTGGAGAAGAATGCAGTCAGGGTGAACATGGTTAGTAAATTCGTGAGGTATGTGATGTCGGGTAAGGAACGTGAACAAGCTGAGGAACTGGTGCGTAACGAACGTCTGTCGGTTAGGGGAAGTGTGGTGGAAATCGACCGTGAGCACAGGATGATTACCTTGGAGGTGAACACTACCCGTGAACTCGAATGCAAGGGCATAGACAGGGACAACGAATTGCGTGAATGGAAATACGATGGCAGACTGTTGCGCCAATCGGACGAGGAGATAACTCTGATTGACGTGATAAACAACCTGCAGATGTGCGCTGAACAGCAAGAACCGTATGACGAAAACATGGAGTCGTATCTCGAATTTATCGCAGACAACCTTTGGCGTGATGCAGGGGTGAATACTCAATGTCAGCTGGACGAAATAGTGCACCTGCTGACTGCAAACAGCGACGTGGTGAAAGGATATGACAAGGCTGCAAAGAAGCTGCTGTTCATCAAGGCTAACGTGAACAGCCCTGCCAAAAGGCAACGTCAGGTGGATAACCTGTACGAACTGGCTAAAAGCTCTCAGATGAAAAAACTGATAGGAAGTCTGGGCGACAAGGCGATGAAGGTGATAGACGAAATTCCAGTGTCTTTGGTTCAGCTTTTCGACAGTGACCCGCAGGAATATGTCGGCAGATTGTGGTATTTGCGCTGCTCCTACAGGCAACTGCGCCAGCTGCAGACGCTGATGGCTATGCGTATCGCCATGACTCGGTTGAACGATAAACCAGTAATAGAGTTTGATGAGATACTGATTGGTGGTGAAGAGACGTTCAATAACCTCGGCAAAGCGATGGAAAGTCATTATATGAACTCGACAAAGAATTTGGCTTTGATATATTGCGTGCTGAGGGATAACGGTCTGCTGGTATGCGACAGGAAGTATCATCTGTTCGTGCAATTCCTTGTTGAACGGGGGCTGCTGCCGTGGATAAACGAAAAGAGGATAAAGGGTCTTTCTGACTCGATGAGCCAATATATGCGCGACCGCAAGGATCACAACAAAATCAGAAGAGGTTTCAGCGAGGATTATCATGAATGGGAGGAGGGTAAAGAGAGACTTTTCTGTGAAGAGGTTTCGATGTTTTTCGTAAATACGTATTCAAAATAAGTCATTCGACTGACTGAAATTTTATTGCCGCCATTGGATTTTGGTCCGATGGCGGCTTTTTTTTTGTGCCATTTTCTATCGCCATTCTATCGCCGTCCTGCTGCGATATTATCGCTTTCTCCTGCCTGTTTTGGCGATAGAAATGCAACTGCTTGATTATGTTGGAATTTCAGAGTTTTTCTATCGCCATTCTATCGCCTTCTATCGCAGAGGTTTTTGTAACTGCCTGATAAATTCAAATTTCTATCGCCACGCTCTCGCCTTCTCTTGTTTTTCGCTCTTGCTCATAAATATTCAGTAAATCAATTCATTCTCTCGCGAATTAGCTATAACTTTGCATTCGGAAAATGATTGTCTAACCAGAAGAAATCTGAAAGGAAGCCCCTGGGGATAATGGTGGCCACCGCTCTCTTTTGAAAGTTTTCTTTCAAATTTCTTGAAAAATGATTATTGATGAAAAGCTGATGCTCGATGTGCTCGCAAAGCACAGCAGCGAGATCGCCGGGTGGATGAACGAGGAGATTGTCCACACTACAAACAATGTGTGCCCGGAGGTTGACCCTGTGAAGGGGTTGCCTGCGGGACTTCAACAAAAACTCAGGAACAAACGTGCTTTCGGACGTGCATACGCCGACAACTGGATCTATTTTGCCTACGACGGCAGGATAGCAAGCAACTTCAAAAGCCAGAGAGAACTGACCTATTTCTGCGGTCGCTGCTTTTGTTGCGACACTGTGGTTGGTCGTCTCTTGCTGAGAGGTAAATACTGTTTTCCGACAAGGGAGCTGGAAATGCTTTTTGGGGTAAACAACATGCGTGACTCACGAAAAAAACTGCTGAAAAGTAAAATTCCCAAGCACTATAAAGTCATTGATGCCCTGTTTGATACGTGCCTCTGAGGGGGCAAACGCAGGGGCACGAGGGGGCGGAAAAATCCCAAAAAAATTTAATAACTATAGTAGAGGGTCAATTGATAATTGACAATTGAAAACTTGATAATTAGCACTAAAAATATGGCAAAGAATAAAAGAAAAATGACCAAAGCTCAGTGTGAGCTGGTGACAAGCGATGAAGTAGTGAACTACATAAAGAGTATCGCAAAGAAGTATGGCAACAAATACAAATCGGTGGGCTACGACGAGTTTTTCTCGATAGGTATGGCCGCTGCGTGTGAACGAGCCATGCATTACAAACAAAGCGACAAAGCTTCGTTCCTGACATTTATGGCACTTTATGCCAATGGCGAGATGGCTTACTTTGTGCAGAAATATGTTGGAGGAATGTATCTGGATAAGCAGGAGAGGTTTTTTGCATCAATAGTGTCGATTGAAGAGATGGGGCGTAGTGACGATGATGACGATGATTCTCAACGTTGTGAAGATATTCTCAGTTTTGAGATGATAAATGAACAGGAGCAACAGGAACTTTTGCAGGACAGGATAGATAATGTTATGGAAATGCTTACTCCGGATGAGTGTGAGCTGATTGCAGCACGTTTTGGGTTTACCGACAACCATGGTGAGGCTGCTGCAAAATACATGCTCAAGCATAAGATTAGCAGATCTACATTCTATCAAAAGACAGAAGCAGTGTTGAATAAAGTAACTCAAGTTTCGCAAGTTACAATAAGCTCTGTAAGAGCGAAATAGTATAGCACAGGGCGTGAGCCCTGTGTAAAAATGGTCAATGCGTTAATATAGTGCCGTAGGTACGACAGAATTAAATAACACATACGGTGAAAATAAATGTGTCGTCCTTACAGGACTTAAACTGGATAACAACCTCATACACAGGGCTCACGCCCTGTGCTGGTATGTGCCGCCCCTTCAGGGCTAATACATGCGAAACTTGAATAAAGTAAGAACAGTTTTAAATAAGTGAAAAACATGAAGAAGCAAGAACTTGACTGTCGTGTGTCGTTCTCCGAGAATGGCATAGTTATTAACTCAGGTCTGCCAGAGGCTGAACCGGTATTGGATTTCGGTCTGGGTAAGCACCGCAGCACGGTGGATGTCCGCAAGAATGGATCGGCGGAGGTGGTGTATGATGACACCCCTACGGCTGTGCCTCCACGGATTGACGAGGTGTTGCGTGACAACAACCTGACGGTGAAGCGCACCTCCCGCAATTTCATTGTCACGATGAAGTTTCCTATCATCGAGCCTGCGAAAGAGACAACAGCCTGCCATGCAAAAATGTGGAAGATGTCGCAAAAAGCGATAGCTTCAGCAAGGCAGAGCCTTGCTGAACAATTGATAATTGACAATTGACAATTGACAATTATGCCGTTGGCTTAGTGTCAATTGTCAACTAATAATTTGTCATTGGTTTAATAAGACAAAATGCAATTGTCAGACAAGTTATATTACCAAAAATTTTCAATTATCAATTATCAATTATCAATTATCAATTATCAATTATCAATTATCAATTAAAAAATGTATAAATTTTCAATAGTTTACAGTGTTGGTGGTCCGGCGATGGTTGTTGACCGGAAGGCGTTTGACGCTGCGCTGGACAACCCAAAGGTGGCAGTTATCTGCCAGCAGATTGCGGCCTTGGTGGCCAAGATGGCCAGCTGCACAGACGAGGCAATAAAACGCCAGTTGCAGGACCAAATCAGCGTTTTGAAGCGTAGTTTGCA
This sequence comes from Candidatus Aphodosoma sp., assembly GCA_045600865.1. Classification (GTDB taxonomy): domain Bacteria; phylum Bacteroidota; class Bacteroidia; order Bacteroidales; family Paludibacteraceae; genus Aphodosoma. The sequence continues at coordinate 6 of JAZRYS010000074.1, read as the reverse complement.
AGCATT
>JAZRYS010000073.1:0-10388 GCA_045600865.1 Candidatus Aphodosoma sp. | reverse complement strand
TTAGTCAATAACCCTATATCAGGTGGCTATGGCAGTGGGGTTCCACCTCTTCCCATTCCGAACAGAGAAGTTAAGCCCACTCGCGCCGATGGTACTGCGCTGCGTCGTGGAAGAGTAGGTCGCCGCCGTTTTTGCCGGGAGCCTTCATCGCAAGATGAGGGCTCCCTTTTTTTTCTGGAAGTTCTAGAACATCTAGAGCATCTAGATGTTCTAGAAAAAATTGTCCAAAAATATTTGTCAAAATGTTTTGCCACCACAGAAATTATATATAACTTTGTACTCGAATTAATACTACACAATGGCTACAAAGGCAAATATAAACAAAGCTCTCAAAAAGTATTTTGGATACGATCTCTTTAAATCGAATCAAGAGGAAATTGTCAAGTGTGTACTTGCTGGAAATGACACGTTTGTGCTAATGCCAACAGGCGGAGGAAAATCACTTTGCTACCAGCTACCGGCTGTAATGCTCGAAGGAACGGCTATAGTTGTCTCTCCTCTGATTTCGCTGATGAAGAATCAAGTTGACTTGATGCGCAGGGCTGCTGACGACGATCATATAGCTCACTTCATGAATTCATCGCTCTCCCGTCCTGAAATAGAGACGGTGAAAGAGGATCTGCTTAGTGCGAAGACAAAGATTCTATACGTAGCTCCAGAATCTCTCGGCCGTGACGACATGGTCGCTTTCCTCAAACAGATTAAGATTTCATTCTATGCGATTGACGAGGCTCACTGTATTTCAGAGTGGGGACATGATTTCCGTCCTGAATATCGTAGAATCCGTGAGATGATCAATAACATTGGAGTCCGTCCGATAATAGCTCTTACAGCTACTGCAACGCCAAAGGTACAGCATGACATCATCAAAAACCTCGGTATAGATAATGTCAAGATATTCAAATCTTCATTCAACCGTACGAATCTTTATTACGAAGTCCGTCCAAAGACTGAGTCTGTGGATAAGGAGATAATAAAGTTTATCAAGCAGAATCCCGGCAAGAGTGGCATAGTATATTGTCTCAGCCGCAAGAAGGTTGAGGAACTGGCAGAGTTGCTTCGCGCGAATGATATTCGTGCGGAAGCGTATCATGCAGGCTTGGACAATGATACTCGTTCCAAGACTCAGGACCATTTCCTTATGGAGGAGATTGATGTCATTGTCGCTACTATTGCATTTGGCATGGGTATCGACAAACCAGATGTACGTTATGTCATCCATTATGACATTCCTAAGTCGCTTGAAGGGTATTATCAGGAGACTGGTCGTGCGGGACGTGATGGTGGCGAAGGACAGTGCATCACATTCTATAATAAAAAGGATCTTCTCAAGCTTGAGAAGTTCATGGAGGGTAAACAAGATTCTGAAAAGGAGATTGGCCGCCAGTTGTTGAACGAGACTGCCGCATACGCTGAGAGTTCAATGTGCCGTCGTCGCCAGTTGTTAAACTATTTTGGCGAGCCATACCTTGAAGAGAATTGCGGAAATTGCGACAATTGCCTCAATCCAAAGGAACTGATTGATGCCAGTGATATTCTTTCGTCCGTAATAGAACTCATTATAGATACGAAGGAAAAGTTCCGTACGGAGACAATCATTGACGTCCTTCGTGGTCGTGAGACGGCTGACGTTACAGATTATGAGTTGACGGAGAATGAGCTCTACGGAACAGTCGGAAATGACGAGGAGACACTCCTGCCTGCTGTTATCCGAGAGGCTACGGTTATGGGTTATCTCAACAAGGGCGTTGAGAATTATGGCGTTCTGAAGGTTACTTCTCTTGGACATCAGTTCCTCGAAAAGGGCGGTAAGTTCAAGGTACGTAAGGATCGTGACTTTGCCGAGGAGGTAGAAGTCATGCCTTCGATGGGTGGTGCTTCTTGTGCTGTGGATCCTGCATTGTTCTCGATGCTTAAGGATTTGCGCAAGCATATTGCAAAGGAGATTGGCCTTGCGCCTTATACTATTTTCCAGGACCCTTCGCTCGAGGCAATGGCAACTACATATCCTATTACGCTTGAGGAATTGTCCACCGTTCCTGGTGCAAGTGCCGGAAAGGTTCAAAGGTATGGCCAGCAGTTCATAGACCTTATCCGTCGTCATGTCGAAGCAAACGACATCGAACGTCCGGAAGATATCCGCATCAAGTCTGCAGGCAACAAGTCGCGTAACCGTATTCAATTGATTCAGGCTATCGACCGCAAAGTGGCAATAGATGCCATCGCAAGTTCTCGTCAGGTTGAGTTCGATGAAATATTGGACGAGATGGAGGCTATCGTTTCTTCGGGTATTAAATTGGATATCAATTATTTCCTCTATGATGTCTATGACCCACAGGATGTTGATGACATCTTCGACTATTTTAAGGAGGCAGAGACAGACGATTGGAAAGCTGCTCATATAGAACTGGGCGAAGATGAATATGATGAGTATCTGGTCCGTCTGGTGCACATCAAGTTTATTTCTGAAGTTTGTAATTAATTTAAATTATACGCAATTATGGCAATTATCAAACCATTCAAGGGCGTTCGCCCTCCAAAAGCACTTGTTGAGAAAGTGGCTTCTCGTCCATACGATGTGCTTAACTCTGAAGAGGCACGCGAAGAGGCTAAAGGCAATCCAATGTCTCTCTATCACATCATCAAGCCTGAAATCAACTTCGAGCCTGGTACAGACGAGCACGATCCAAAGGTATATCCTGAGGCACGTCGTCAGTTCGATCTCTTCCAGAAGAACGGCTGGCTTGTTCATGACGAAAAAGAGAATTATTACGTTTATGCCCAGACCATGAACGGAAAGACTCAGTACGGTCTCTGTGTTGGTGCATACGCTGATGACTACGAGAAGGGTGTAATCAAGAAACACGAGCTCACCCGTGCAGACAAGGAGGAAGACCGTATGAAACACGTTCGCGTTAACGACGCTAACATCGAGCCTGTTTTCTTCGCTTATCCACACATTGACGAGGTCGACCAGATTGTAGCAAACGTTACTGCAAAGACTCCTGAGTATGATTTCGTCGCTCCAGACGATGGCTTTGGTCACAAACTCTGGGTTATCGACGATGAGAAGACTATCGCCCGCATCACTGAAATCTTTGCTAAGTTGCCTGCATTCTATATTGCTGACGGTCACCACCGTTCTGCAGCTGCTGCCCTTGTGGGAAAGGAGCGCAAGAATGCAAACCCTAACCACCGTGGCGACGAGGAGTATAACTACTTCTTGGCTGTTTGCTTCCCTGACAATCAGCTTACTGTCATCGATTACAACCGTGTTGTAAAAGACCTCAACGGCCTCACCGAGGCTCAGTTCCTCGAGGCTCTCGCTCAGGATTTCGACGTTAAGGAGATGGGCGCTGAGATTTACAAGCCAAACAAGCTTCACAACTTCTCTCTCTATCTTTCAGGCAAGTGGTACTCACTCACTGCCAAGGAGGGTCGTTACAATGATGCTGACCCTATCGGACGTCTTGACGTTAAGGTCTCTTCAGACCTCATCCTCGACAAGATTCTCGGTATCAAGGATCTCCGCAAGGATAAGCGTATTGACTTCGTTGGCGGTATCCGTGGTCTTGGCGAGTTGAAACGTCGTGTTGACAATGGTGAGATGAAGATGGCTCTTGCCCTCTATCCTGTCACAATGCAGCAGATTATCGACATTGCTGATTCTGGCAATATCATGCCTCCAAAGGCTACTTGGTTCGAACCAAAACTCCGTTCTGGTCTCATCATCCATAAGCTTATCTGATAATTCAATCCATATCTGTGTCAAAAGAGACAACCGCTCTTTTGACACAGATTTTTATGTTTAGGATAAAGGTCATATTGTTGCTGTTGGTCGTCTCGACTACGCTCTCTGCCCAGACTATGTTGGGTGGAGCGGGAGTGTCGTCTTCCGGCAAAAAATATGACCCTTTTGATAACAATGTGAAAGTCTGGACCATTGACCCTCGTTACGGTACGGCTGACACCCTCGTCATTGATACTGCAATTCGTAACCATCAGGATAATCGTCCTGAGATGAACTATTCAATTGCCAATGCCTGGAATGGCAACATGGGCTCTCCGCTTCAGTCCAAGATATTCTTTGACCGTTATTTCAACCAGTTTACCCACAAGCTTCGAGCAAAAAGTGACAACATGTTTGCCGATGCTTACGAGGCATACACAATCCTGCCGGAGAATGTCCAGTTCTGCGACTCCAAACAACCATTTTCCCAATTGGCCTACCGTACAGCCTTCCCTACGCATCAGGAGGAGGATTACCTCAAAGCATTGCTGTCCATCAATGCCAATAAATATGTGAGCTTCGGAGGACTTTGCAACTTCATTTATGGCCGTGGGCAATACCGCAACCAGTCATCCAACATGGTGAATGGCGGTTTCTGGGCTCGTTATACAGGCAAGCCTTACGAGCTTAATGCTGCCGCGATGTTCAATTCGTACAAGAACCTTGAGAATGGAGGAGCTTCTGACCTCAGTTATATCTTGAATGGTTCAAGCATTGATGCACAGAGTCTGCCGGTAAACATGACAGGTGCCCAGTCTAAATATCATGATTATTGCTTCCTGCTCAACCATCGCTATCGCATTGGCAAGTATGTAATTGATACTATTTCTGATGATTCAGTCCATGCCTATTATCAGCCAATAGTTGTCATAGCCCATGGTTTCAGGGCTGAGGAGATTAAACGTCACTATTACGAGACGACAATTCCAGCTTCGATGAACTATGCAAACAACTTCTATTCAGAAGAAATGACTCACGATTCAACTGCTTATTGGACAATAACGAACACCTTGTCGGCAACTCTCGATGAATCATTTAACAAAAAGGCGAAGTTCGGTCTCTCTGCCTTCATTGAATACGAAGTGCGTCATTACGGAGTTGGGTATGCTTGTAGGGTAGATACTGCAACAAAATTCACCGAGACGCTTCACAACCTCTGTGCTGGTGCCATCTGGAGCAAGAACCAAGGCAAATATATCAAGTACAACTTCAATGGCAAAGTCTATTTCTTTGGCGAGCGTATTGGCAATTTCGATGTGAATGGTGACCTGAAAGGTATCATACCGTTCAAGAACAAGAAAGACAGTGTCGAAAAAGGCAACATGGACATTTCTGCCGGTGCAGGTTTCAGTCGCACATCACCTTACCATTTGTATTATAACTACTATTCAAATCATTTCTGCTGGGAAAATAACGAGTTCGTTAACCCTCTGACCCTTGACATTCATGGCCGTGTCAATGTGAATGTTGCCGAACAGCAGATTTCGGTGGGTGTCGGTTTCCGCAACCTTACAAACTATATCTTTCTGAATGACGAGACGATGCCTGCACAGGTTGACGGCAACGTGCAGGTGCTTTCGGTTGACGCAATGCTCAACCTGAAGGCCTGGCTTTTCCATCTTGACACAAAGGCAGTGTATCAGTTGTCTTCAAACAAGGAGGTGCTCCCTCTGCCCGATTTGGCCCTGTATGCCAATTTCTACTTCATGCACCAGTTCTGGAAGAAGGTGCTGACTCTCCAGATAGGTGTGAGTCTGGCTTATCACACTGAGTATTACGCTAATGTGTATGTTCCTGCCCTGGGACAGTTCCGTACTCAGCACGAGCAACTTATAGGCAACTATCCCGACATGAACGTCTATGCCACACTGCATGTGAAAACAATTCGTTTCTTCCTTCAGTATGCTCACTTCAACAAAGGCCTTTTTGGCGGCAACAACTGCATGTCAATGACAGGCTATCCAATCAATCCCGGTACATTCCAGATGGGACTTTCGTGGAACTTCTGGAACTGATTGAAAAAACGAAGGTTGCTCCATTCCCATGGAACAACCTTCTAAATAATATCATGAAAAAATTATTTATATTCAGGTCTTACAGTCACTGAACCATCTTCGTTAATCCAAGCCTTGCCGTTTTTCAACAGCTTCATTGCGTTCTTTGCACCTGCCGTATGCAGTGCAAAAGGCACTGCTATTGGCAGACCTTTGAACGCAAAAGTGCCGATACACATCACGATTCCAATTGCTCCTGCAATCATCGAGTAACCCTCGGTAAGTGGGGCAGTGAATACACCTAAAGCCAGCAATGCGACTGAAATGATTACGAGAATTGTCCTCGCTTTCTTGTGATTACGAAAGACATTCACCATCTCGCCAGTGACAACTATTTCTGTTTCACGGTTTTCAAGAGCTTTTACAAGTTCGTCTGGAGTAGAGATTTTAACCATAGGTTATCTGTGTTGGTTTGACGCTGCAAAGTTACTAAATAATTTTCGTATGGCAATGCGATTTAACAAATATCTTTCTACTTTTTTTCTCAGTCAGTCATGACCGGATATTACAGGTGTATATGTCAATCTCCTTCTTGCACGATGTAACCAACTTTCCGTCAGAATAATACAGCTTTAGATGAATTGCAAATACATTTTGTTGCACAACTGTTTTGTCATGTCAGGAAATTGTTATACCTTTGCACAAATTATTGTAAGTATAATAATTATGAATACAATAAAGTTGTCAAATCCTTTTGTGGTAGGGCATTACGAGTCTGCCGAATTCTTTTGTGACAGAGAAAACGAGCTGAAAAATTTGGTTAAGCACATAGAAAATGGAAGAAATGTGACGCTCACCTCGCCGAGGAGACTCGGAAAGACTGGCCTTATCAGCCATCTCTTTGCTCAAGATGAGATACAAGAGCATTATTATACTTTCTTTATTGATCTATATGCAACATCATCTCTGGCTGAATTTGTTGCCTTGATGGGAAAAGTGATTTATGAGAATCTCAAGAAACATGAAGAGAGATGGTTTGACAAATTCGTCAAATTTCTGTCGTCTTTGAGAGCAGGCGTAAAGATAGATTCCTTGACAGGCGATTTTGGTTTTGACATCGGACTGGGTGACATCTCTTCGCCAGCAGTCTCCATTGATGAGATTTTCGACTATCTGGAAAAATCTGACCGTCATTGCATTGTTGCCATTGACGAGTTTCAGCAGATTATGCAATATGACGAAAAGAATGTTGAGGCTCTGCTCAGAACAAAAATACAGCATTGCAAAAACGTAACTTTCATCTTTACAGGGAGCAAACGGCATCTGATGACCCAAATGTTCCATGCTAAAGCTAAACCGTTTTACCAGAGCACCATAGGAATGGAACTTGAACCTATTGAAAAGGATGTATATGTTGATTTCGCTATAAACCTATTCGAAAAGTATGGCAAAAAAGTGGATTCTGCTGTTGTACAGACTGTCTATGACAGGTTCTATGGATACACATGGTACGTTCAGATGGTGATGAACGAACTATTCTTCATGACTGGAAAAGGAGAAACATGTGCGATTGACATGATTGAACCTGCAGTTGCAAACATAATATCAAGTCAGGCAGGTTACTACAAGAATACCTTGTCAATCTGCGGAACAAAACAGAGAACCGTCTTGATTGCTTTGGCAAACGAAGAGATGAAAACAAGAAAATTTGCAGAAGGCGTCACCACTTCTGATTTCATGAAGAGATATTCTCTGCCTTCGGCAAGTTCTGTTCAAGCTGCAATAAAAGGATTGATTGAAAAGAATGTAGTTACACCTGAAGATGGCAAATATCATGTAGATGACCTGTTCTTAACAGAATACATCTGTAGAGGATAGCGGCATCACTAAAAAAGATAATCATATAACAATTGCGTTATGAAACAAAAGATATTCCCTTACGATTTTGCTCCATACTATCCAGTAGGAGTTCTGCCATGTCCGATGTATGTGGATGTGGCAAACCGCATTTACAATGGCATAGCAGACATGGATTTGGACTTGCCATATCCGAAAGACATAATGAAGGAAATTGCCATCAATGTGGCAATCTACTTTGAAGACAAAATGTCAGGCATAGGACTCTGGAATGCCTTCGTTGCCATCCATTCACGCACATACAAGCGGCAATTGCCTTTCTACGACAATTTCAGTGAACTATATGATGATGACGTGAATTTCCATGACGTGCAACTGTTGGTATGGCTTGTCATTTCAAGGCGATTCAACGACCGCTTCATCAATCCATCAGGCATGGGCTTTGATGCAGCCAGAGCCATCATGAGTGTACTTGATGAAGATGACGAGGTGGAAGTGAATGATGCTCTGTGCGAATTCATCTACAATGCCGAGAATGCAAATGACTATTTCAAGATGAAGCAGGTGCTGATATGGCTGAGACGTTCATATCTGCTCTGCTCGCCATTGTCGGAAGAGAGATTCAACGGGTATTTAGACACTTTCAGAAAAACGTTCTTCAGCGAGGGTGAGAAAATATACTATGCCGAGACTGCTATGCTGATGACGACAGAGATTGGCCCGATGGCAATGCTGCCTCATCTCTGGCTGGCTGACATGTTCTCTGGAAAAGGCATGAAGGACGAGGCTGACAAACTCAGAGGCCTCAGATATTGCCAACAGGAAGTCTTCGAAGTGATAAATGCCAGTCGGAATTATGCCATTCTGAAAGATTCGAAAGGCGAAGAGTACAAGCTTGCGAACGATTATCCTGATATGCTCGTAAAAGGGAAATACGTCTTCACCGCACTCGTCAAGTATGGCAACAACGACTGGGAAATAAATGGCATACTGTTGCCTTCCGACAGTAAAGTTTACAGCAAGAGATGCGAACGCAACAAGCAACTGGCTGTATCATACGAACATGCCTTCCCATTATATATGGAACGGACCAAAGGCAAGCGGCTCGCATTCTTTGAAACCCGTGAGCAGGTAAAGGAGTGGCTGATGACTGTTTCCCCAGAAGCCAAGATAGACGAAATGTGCAGTCATCTGCCACCATGTCCACTGGTGGCCTTTGTGTCAAAAAAAGCAGGGATAATATTTGCACCGGATATAGTTCATGCTGTCAAAAGCAAGGACAACCCGTACTACAGGAAATGTGATGCGCACAAGCTCCATGACGAGACCATGAATGCCGTGATTAACTATGAAGCGGTACATCCTGAACTGCTTGAATATCTCCTTGAGAACAAAATGTTGCCTGATGGCGATGTCAGTGCCATGCACCTCAGCCAAGAAGGCAACGAGATATTCACCCGCAACATCGACTTCATCGCCCGCCAGCACCGCCGGCACTACTATTACGACCATGACTATTGATTCATAAGATTTGCCATCGCATAAGTCAAGGATTTCAGGAAACTATTTCCTGCTCTTCTTGTTGACATAACTTGCGATGGCAAGTTGCTTCTGCTCGTCAGAAGTGTATTTTTCCAATATTGGGTTGTTGACGGCAAGAGCCTGAACGCTCGAAAATGCCTTCCTGCCCTCGCCACGTTTGCGCACTATGGCTAGACCACAGGCACCCTCTCTGCGGAAACAGAGCCTGTTCTCCTCGTTGATGCGGAACTCAAAACCATTCATGTACTCGCTGACAGGAGTGGTGTCTTTGCCGCCAAGCTCGAATTCGCAATATTTGCAATATGCTCTATAACGGTCGCAATTGTTCTGAGTGGACTTTTGCGCGCATTCCTGGTAACATGCTATCAGTCCTACCCGGTCGCCATGTCTGAAAAAGTCCGGATTGTCAAGCAGATATTCTTTGAAAACATACATGGCGGTCTTCTCGTCCAAAATCAGCCCAGTCACGTCAATGTCAGTCACCAGCCAATCCTCCTCCAGATGATACTCTATGGTAGGCAGAGTGCCGAAAGATACGACATACGGAGCAACGACGCATACGTGATTTACATTCTCGTCGTATGTGAGATAGACGGCACTCTTTACCGTCATGTTGCAGGCCTGGAAGCGTGTGTAATCCGACTGGCAGCCAGCCTTGCCCTGGAAATTGTCCTTCAATGCATCTTTCATGCAACTGTACATGCTGATGATGTTGCGCAACTTCAGCCTGTTCGTCTGCTGCGACACACTTCTCGGATTACGAATGCCATGAGGCTTGCTGCTCAATACAGTCACTCCGTCGTAACTGCGGAAAACTCCATCGTCCATAGCTCCCGAAAGAGAGCCGTCAGGTTTTACTATTGCCATATTATTAAAATTTGTAAAATGTTATGCTTGCCAAATTGCCGCAAAGAGACAGCGTCGCAACAACAGTGCTGCCGTGGCATTGTCGCGGTGACACAGAAATACCCAAAAACCACCCTCGAAAGTCTCATAAAAAATGGGACCATGATGGGAGGTGGATGGGAGGTGGATGGGACATGCAGTTATGCCATGGCATTTTCGTGTAGTTTCCTGATTTAGGTTGACTATTCAGCTCTTATTACTGATACTGGTTGACAAAAATTAATATAATTCCTATTTAAGGTTGACGATATGTTGGATTTTTTGCCTTGGCGGGGGCTCGAGCCCCCGCCAAGGCAAAA
>JAZRYS010000072.1:0-9676 GCA_045600865.1 Candidatus Aphodosoma sp. | reverse complement strand
GTTGCCGAATATGTCGTATATGATATTGTCAATATAACCGGCATCTCCTGCCATTTTAAGCAATTGCCCTGCAGTATTATATGTGTAATATACGGTTTCTCCGTCGTTGTATTTCATGTCAAGCAGCCTGTTCCAGCTGTCGTAGCGCCATTCAGTGCGGAAACCTATCGGGTATCTCTCGCGAGGAAGAGCAAGGAACTGAGTCAAAGCCGAGACATTTCCCATTTCGTCATATTCCATCATTTCAACACCAGCGTTGTTGACTATCTTGACTGGCAATCCTGCTGATAATGTGTTAGGCAATCCATACTCTATGACCGTACTGTCATTACTCAGATGATTGTCAATTCCAATCTGTCGGTTGTAATCGTATTTGTAACTTGTCTTGTCAAGATAATCCTGTTGTCTTTGCGTAGCCGTATGGACAAGGTTACTGGCATCGTCATAGATGAACAACGTGCTCCCTGCATCAGGATGATTGCGTTCGGTGAGTCTTCCCATCTCATCATATCGGTATGTCGTGACTGCACCATCAGGATCAATGGTCATTATCCTGTCACCGAAAGCATTGTAGCGCAACTGAGTGTGGGCACTGTCTGGTGTTCCCAAGGCAGCAGACTGCTGGACAGTCCATTCCTGAGGGGAGATATAAGTCTCTCCAATATTTCCGAGGGCATCCATGGTGTAGGTGACCAGTCGGAACCTCGACCGTTTGTCTCGTTTAATATAATAATCTTTCTTCAGCATTGTATTGTCTGGGAATGTGGTGATTAGTTCTCGGTCCATAATGTCGTATGTCTGGACTGTCGGGTTGTAAGCATAGTCAGTCTCGTTGCTGTAATCGTAGTCTGGCACAGTGGATATGGTAGGGTAGTGTTGGCTTACGACTCTGCCGAAGCAATCCTTTATCCTCACGCCATCGTTGATGAATTTCTTAGTTGAATTGTCCAAAGTGACAGTGCTTTTTGTCTGTATCTTGTTGCCTCGCGCATCGTATATGTCAATAGTCCGTAAGTGGTCGTTTGGATTTTGCACGTCAAATCGCTGAGTCTCAATCCAAGAATGACTGAAAGAATCTCTTAAGAAACTATTGTTTTTACGATAGTGGATATGGTTGATGGGATGATATTTATAACGTATCGTAAATGAATCGCCATTGGCAATTTCCTTAGGAAAGACAATCTCTGTGAGTCTGCCTATAGAGTCGTATCCATACCGCATTTTTCCGCCATTTATTCCATGAACTTCAATAGGATTCCAATATTTGGTCTCATAATAGGTATGTGATTCATAGCCGTAGGAATCAACCATTTTTGTCACGTGCGAATGGTCAATACTGTCATAGTTGTATGTAATGGTGTACCTTTGGTTTCGGTGGTTCGCTGGATTCATCACACTGCTTACCAATCCATATTGATTGTATGTATATGTTTTCTGTGCAAAAGTGCCATTTATCGAATTTCTGACATCTGTCAGCGAACCTTGTGCATTATATGAATAATTCGTTGTCCTGTTCGTGGTTCCATCACTGCTGACCACTTGCGATACCAAAGACAGCATGTTGCGGACGGTATCAATTGCGTATGTTATGTCTGCACTCAGATTGTCATCACTGATAGCCATGTCGCCTTTGTTTTCATACCTTATGACGTTACGGTATTTATCGTATTCATAGCATTTTTCAGCAGCAACCCTATTGCCAGATGATGTCACCGGCTCATAGTATATCGTCTCATCGCATTGTCTCTTTTCAATAAGGTTTGCGTCATTACAATAATCTCCGTCAGCAACTTCACGCATATAGTTACTGCGGTCAGCATAAACATACGAGAATGTCTGACGGAGATAGGTGTTCCCGAGATTGTCAGAGATGTTTCGTTCAAGTATGTTGCCGTTGGTCAGGAAATATCTGTTGTCATAGACTGATGTCATCACTTTCTGTCCGTTGTGAATTTCTGTGACAGTATCGTAGCCGTAGAACTCACGTTCCATCCTGTCGTAATGCGGATTGCAGTAAGTATAAGAGACGGAATAGATGCTGTCACCCTCGACAGCAGAAGAATCCTTGATGGTGACAGATGTCATCTGCCACATACGGTGAGGAGAGTTTCTGTAACTATCAGATAAGTCATAGTCGATTTCTATTCTTGACCCGCTGGAGTTTTCAATGGACCTCAGCATATTGGCACGTGCTGCACTGTTGTATGTAACATTCAAAGAATCGCCTGATTGTGTGACTAAATCTGGGACTCCGTCTCCATTCATGTCGATGAGCGCATAATCTGTTTTCCCTTTTACAAAATTATATGAACCTCTGAACGTACCTGACAATTTGACAAATCCGACAGTTCCGCCTACAGTGATCGCTAAACTGAAATCTGCCTGATCGTTGCTGCTTTCACCAATGTTATACGAAAACTGGTCACTGTTGTTCTCGAAACAGTTGCCCGTGTTGTAGTTAATTTCCAGCACACCAGTGTTTGGATTGGGTGCAATCAGATCCAGCAACCCATTTCCATCTAAGTCAATCAACAGATTGGATAGCTTGTCGGTAGAGTGTGTATAGCCAGTACCGATTGCCAAACTTGCCTCTGTAAATTGAGCTTTACTGTCTTTGGTCAAGCCTTCCAAAGGTTTTTTATATTTCTTATGTCCCTCATATTTTTCAATATCCCAATCAGCAGTACCTGTACTTACCGAATGGTTCGTACTGGTTGAGTTGCCAATCTGCAAACTGCCCCATGGCGTTTCAAAAGGTTGGGAGAATCTGTATCCCAGGTTGTAGGCTACTTTGCAAATCCCATTCTCAAATACAACTATATCCGGCAATCCATCGCCATTCATGTCAGTGAAATTCTGAGTACAGTTGTTTCTGCCGTTCGTTTCAGAAAAGCTGCCATTTGACATAATACTGAAATGCGAACGATTGTTTCCTCCTGATGTTTTTGACATAATAGGAGGAATACCAGAACCGCTGCATCCAGGACCACTTACAAACGATTCATTGCGAGAGAGATGATAGGAAGAATTTGAGTATATTGAGTCTATGTTTCTCACCTCGCCTAATCCGCCCCAAGGCATTGTGTATTGAATGCCAACCGTGCCTAATATGTCAGGATAGCCATCTCCGTTCAAATCCATATAATCAGTCTTTGATTCGGTTTTACCAAATGATAATGAAATGTCTGTCTGCAACGATGGATTGTCAGAGTTGACAAATGGAATGGATATTCCATAGTTGACATTATCCTGTCTGCCTTCTGCCGAACGACGGATCGTTTTTGTGCCATACCCATTTGTCTGATGCGAAACGTGAGTGGCAGCAGGGATAGGACTGTCGTAATACTCAATATCTTCGGAATATAATCTTTCTATTATATTGCTGTTACTGAGTTCTGCACGACTGGCTATCGCCATCTGGTTGATGGATACGTAATTACGCGTGGTAACATCAGCCTGCATTGGCTGCCAGTCTGTTGTATTGGCTAATGGATCATAGAAATGCAGGCTGTCAAGATACGAACGCATTTCGTCATACGATGGAATGTCGGTTGAATCGATTGTTTGAGATTTATTGTTTACCGACTGATGCAATGCAGTGGTGTCGTTAACGTTAATGGTATTAATGGTTGATGTCTGGTTATTAATGATTCTGGTTAGGTCAATCAGGCGGGAACCATTTCTGTTGATATACCCAAACTGACCCCATCCTCTGTACAGAGGGCCGAACAATGCACATAACGAATCTTTCGAGAACTGAAATCTTCCATCAGCCATCTGATAGTGGATATTATATACAGCCGTATCACTGACATTGTCAATTTTGAAATGAACTTGTGGACATATCTCAATTCTGCCTAATTCACTTCCGGAACTGCCAAGTGTGTCAATCAACACCATTATTGAATCGTTCATATTTACTCTGAAAAACGAAGAACTCATTGTAGTGTTTGTGGCTGAACCTATCAACAATGAATCGATTGCTAAATTGTTATGCATGATTCTCAGTTTTACAGAACCATGACGTATGTTTGACTTTATTGGAACGTCAACCTTTGCATATCCACTGTCAATTGCCTGAAAATAATAATTGCCATTACAGATATAGTCGCTGTCAGATCTATATACTTCACCATTATCTTGGTATGTGATGGTCTGTTTGGCTGAAATCCTGTCGAAGACATTGCTTTTTTGACTGAATAAATGAAACAAAAGGATATCTCCGGAATCGACATTAATGCTATTGATATTTTGATTGTAAATGCCATAATCATCTGCATCAATTGGCATTGAATCAATTATGGCACTATTCTTTTGTATCAGGTATTCCACACCGTCAACGGTTCTTGACTGTCTGCGACTGACAGTCGTGTCTTGCATCAACGCAATAGTATTGCTGAGATTCACTGCTCCATTTCGTGGGGCAATCCATACCTTGACTGCCTCCACAAATGGTTCTGACATCGTGTCTGTGCAATTGGTATTGACCATATAAACGTTCACCATGCCATCACCTGATAACTTTAGTTCATAATCATTCGGCCTGCTTGCATAATAATCAATGGACGCTTTATCGTTTTTGTTCAATTTTTTACGAGGTTCAGGAGAAATGGATTTTTTTGCACATGACTCCATGCGATACCTCTCCATCGTATATTATAGTTTTACAGTCTTTGGTGGTACTTATGATTGAAGGACCTGTTGAATCAGAATCTTGATTAATATAACTGAACGTTAGATTTCCTTGTTCGTCAAGAATGTTGAACATCACGCCATCATCAGTCACAAGGTCGGGCAACCCATCGCTGTTGACATCTGAAAAGTAGATATTGGTGTAATCATTTGTAAATGGGAAGTTGCCATTGAGATGTGCAAAAAATGACAATCCGGCACTTACAGTATTACTGTAACTCACATGGCGTGGCTGTTGCTTTTTTGTCAGTCCCTTGATAGATTTTGCACTGGCGAAAGAGCTTTCCCCATTGATTATTTGCTGCTTCCTGTAAGATAATGAATCACCATCTCGATATACATAATCCACAAGTCCATCGCCATTGATGTCTATCAGCATCTCGTTGGTTTTTGTATTGCTGTTGTGATAGTCATAGCCGACATTGCCACTGAGACTTTTCAAAGCAGTATTCCCTCCAAATCCGATATTGAAACTTCCACCCACACCAAAGCCATCTGTATGAGTGCCGTCTATCTTGATGTCTTCAAAAGGCTCAGTTCCACCACTGAATATGTTGTTTGGAACAGTGTCATAATTGAACTTGGTTGAGGAATAGATTAAATCCATACCATATAAATCACGGCAGCCATATTCGCAATGTTGACAGTCAGTTTTTAATTTCATATCTGAAATATAATCAATCTTTTTTATCTCTTTGAGCGTATGTTGCCATCGGTTTTTATTACATGGCCGATTGTATTCAAATCCGTAGGAATTCAGGAATTGTCCTTTGTTGAAAATATCAATTCTGCATAGAGTCTTGTTGCAAGATGTCAGGAATCCATATCTTCCGTTAGTCTCTATATCAGTTCTGGTTGAATATCCAAAGCAGACAGAATACGACCCTCTGTTATCTCCAAATCCTGTATAGTTGATGGAATCCAGCTGGATATACAGATTTCCTTCAGGCTTTGAATAATAATACCTTATCTTGTTGCCGTATTGGTCTTCTATTTCGGTCAGAGCCCAGTGCGCAATGTTACCTTTCTCGCTTCTGAGAACAGCAGTCGTTGTATCCAGTCCAGTGCCGTCTGGTTTCATACCGAATTTGTATATCGTTCCAGTCCTGTCAGTAACGATCCAGTAATATTCACTTGGCGAATTGCCATAACGTACTATTCTGTTGAAACTCTCGTTTCTCCTTTCTTTGAACAGTGTGCTGTCTGTCGTCCTGAGTCTGCGGATATTTGTATTCTGCATGAGTGTGTCTGCAGAACCGTCAGGACCGAATGTAGTCAGTTCCACACCATCCAGCACGTATTGCTCGCTTTCGAACACTGCATCATATCTCGGAACTCCCCATTTGCTGCTCACGCATATTGCCATCTGAGGCATCGACCATCCAACTCCCAACAATCCGTTGCTACCCGCACTGCTGTAGGTCAGTCCCAATGATGGCTGCATTCCGTTCCTTCCGGCAGGAATGTCTATTGGATATTGAATGACAGCCGACCCTTGGTTGTTGGCCTGGGGAGCCTGTACCATAGGTATTCCGACAAAAGGCGAAGGTGCCTCAATGTCATTCATCATTGTAGGAGTGAAGGCTGCCTGCTCAGGCATTTCAGGTTCCTTGACAATGCCGTTGATGAAGTCCGTGAAGTGGCTGGTCTCTGATACTATCAGATGCCTGATGGTATCAACTGAAATCCTGTGTAGGGCTGTCCATTTCTTTTCCTGCTCATCGTAGAAGAATGTATGGATGTCTTCAGGAGTGTAACCTGTAGGTATCTTCAGTTGGTCATATTCCAGTTCGATGATAGCTGCCTTTCTTGCGAAATGCTCTCCTCCCGGCAGCAACCGGTAACCAGCATAATTGCCACCTGTGACGTTCGCCATTATTCCCAATCCGGTCAGGTTTTCATCTCTGAGAGATTCGAAAATAAATTCCTTGTTTTCTTCCAGCGAGTCAACCATAAGACCGATTGATGCAAAATGGATAGTGTCAGCCGTATTAGCCCGAACCCTGAACGTCGAACTGATTTGTCCGATTGATTTAGACTGTTGCTCATTCTGTGCAATTGCCATACTGCATATACAGCAGGTTAGCAATAAAATAATCAGTATTCTTTTCATCATTGCCAGTATTTGTATATTTCGTATTTATTAGTTAGTCGTTTGATTGGTTATAGATTCCTCCTCATATTCCTTTCTTGGATATTGGACAAAGCCTATCCAATGATTTCCACCGAAGTCTCCAATATATGATATAGATTCTTCTGGATATATAATAGACCATCCACCAAGCCGTTCCTTTTCCTTCTTATTAACATCAATTTCAAGTATCAGGGAATAGTGAATCTTCGCCACATCATACCTTTCATTTTTGTTATGAAAATATACGTCATAATATAGGTCTGTTGTGTTCCACTTGCATATTGATGTATCTAAACTATATGAAAAACAACATCTTCCACCACCATCAAGTAATACAATTTCATTATCTTGCTTGTCATAAGCAAGAGTCGCATCATAACCGTCATAATAATATAGTTCAGCATATCCATCTTTTTTCTCTCCATTCTCGTCCAAAAGATATAATAATGAACGTCTTGGGTACATTTCCCTCAATATGCGAATGTCATGATATTCGTATATGATGTTAATGTGTTTGTCGGATGTCAGTGGATCATCCGTGCAACCATAAAATGAAAACGACAATATCGTCATTATCGATAAGAGGAAAATATTCCTTTCCGATACATTTTGTAACCGATGTCTATACATAATTGACTGAGTTTTTCTTCTCCATTTGATATGAAACTTGCAACATTCAAAGTCATACATAATGATAATAGTGGGTTTGCCGCTATACTGAGCACCGCTCCACCAACAACATTGGCTGCAATAATTCCACACATAATTTCTTTTTTGTTGTCTGCTAAATTATACGCACCATATCCATACTGAATCATTGGTGACAATATTCCTTGCGAAGCTTTGAATGCTCCTGCCAGTACATTCCCTGCATCTTGTGGTGATGCATATTTCCCGTCAATCATTGAGCCTATATTTCCTTTTGCCTTGAAGTCATAGGTTCCGTCTTCTGCACCTAACTTCATATATTCAAATATTGACATGCGTGAATTTAATGCTTGCTGTATTTTACAGTGAAATTCATTTGATCCAAAGTCAATATACATATTTTCTGCTGCTTTGATTGTTCCATCGTTGTTATAGGCACTTTGATTTGCAAAACTTAGCAGATGAAGAGATTCACCCATATAATCATATTGCTTAGTTTCTGTATTATACCTATATACACCCAAATCACCATCATCAATTACTTTTTGAACTTTACCATTTTCATCAGTCTGTGTGGATTGACCATCCGGATCTGTGTATTTTATTGGATTCCCAGCACAATAGAGATATGGATTGACCCCTGGATATTGGTCTGCTTTCGGGTCAACGGTCAGGAAATGATGGATTTTCATTTCCCTTTCCTGTGCGAAAGATACATTGGCCGCTACACCTGCAATCATTAAGAATATTATAAATCTTTTCATAGTCAGATAAGTATTAGTAAACAATCAGTTTGACAATCTTGCCTGCATCACCACTCTTCACCTCAACGTAATATATCTGAGGAATACCTATCTCGTATGTCCTGTTATGGATTTGCAAACCAGACAATGTCTCGGAAATGACCGTCTGCCCTGATGCTGTCGTTACCGTAAGTTCTGCATCAACGACCTCTGGCAATGAAACATCCACATTGAATACTCCGGTCGTGGGATTCGGATAGACGCTGAGAGACATCTCTCCATCAATTGCTTCGGAAAAGTCTGAACCATCACTACCCCTGATATTGCTTCGTGGGTTCATGCCAATGAAGGTTATCTCATCATCTCCTTCCAATCCTTTAATCTTGAAACAAACGGGACTGTCAGCAGACAATGGTTCTACGATTGAATAGCCATCATGATTGATGCGTATCAGTCTGAAGCCCTCCGTCATGCAGCCAAATGATGAAGGATCCACAACTATCATGACACTATCTATTCCAAGGTTCCTTATGCGCCAATGTCTCATCAGCACATTTGGGATAGTGTCGAAACGGGATAATGCCAATGGCTGGTCGTTGTCGCCTGCTATCACGTACTGCCCCTGAAACAATGTGTCTGCCGACAGCCGTATTGTCGGTTCGTCAGCACATTGAACCGAGACCTTGCTTCTTAACCCATAAATGCTGTCGCAACCGATACCAATGACTCTATTATAGAACTCCTCATCGTTCTCAGCATTCCAAATCACACTGTCGCCAGCAAGGTAATCGGACATGTCAAGGGTTATTCCGTATTTTACTGCAAGGTATGTCTGAAATCTTAGGGCATCTTCGGCTTCAAGCCTTTTGTCGAAATAGGCATATTCCTTCATTTCTGTCCGCATTCCAGACTGAAGCGAAACCAACGAGTCGTACGACTCTTTCTTGTACGACTGGCTCAACAATACAATGTGATTGTGAATCACATCTACATTGAACTGATTGTGCGGTGTGACTGACTCAGTGCCTATTCCATGGTTTGTCATTTCGGCAAAGGTACTGTCTGTTGCGTTCAGCCGCCAGTAGGCAAGTGTGTCTTCAGCATCGTCCATCCGTCCAACGCCAATAATGGTGTAGTCACCTGTAAAGGCAATTGTGTCTGTCCTGACTACAGCAGAACTGTCACCTGCCATCCTCCAGACCTTAGGCTGGATGTACTGACCAGAGATTGCATTAATGCTGACAGTTAGCAATAATAGTGTTACAATTCGTTTCATATATTATTCTTGTTTGTTTTTTTATCAAAAACGCTTATAGTTTAGTAACGATTAAATAATAACTTGGTACAAACATACTACTCGGCAGCCATGTATTTTACAACGTAATTCCACTTAGGTAGTATGTCATCGAATACGATATGCTTTTGTCTGAGCAGTTCATACGACTTGCAGAGAGGCATT
>JAZRYS010000071.1:0-18812 GCA_045600865.1 Candidatus Aphodosoma sp. | reverse complement strand
GGACGACACATTTATTTTCACCGTATGTGTTATTTAATTCTGTCGTACCTACGGCACTCTATTAACGTATTGACCATCTTTACACAGGGCTCACACCCTGCGCTATACTCTTTCGCCCTTTCAAGGCTTTTTTGGTCTCGTTTTTTATCAAATTTCGAGCACCCTACCTTTCAGGGCTTTTTAACACCCTGCGAAACTTGAATAATTGTCAATTCTCAATTCTCAATTCTCAATTATATCCCGATGCGTGATGCGGCATGAGGTGCAGGGATGCACAGTAACCTTGAGAGGGTAGGGCAGAGCTCAACCAGCATGAATTGCTCAGGCTGGCGCAGTTCGTGATCGGGCGCAAATATCAGCAGCGGGAACTTAATCGGTGTGTATGATGCAGGAATCTTCGACTGCCTGTCGGTTGCCCCTGGGCGCAAGGTGAGGATGACGTCTCCCGATCTATGCTTGTATATTGAGTTGGCCATGCGTGACGTTATGTCCATTCCGCTGGCAGAGGCAGGCATTGCCAGCGTGTGTGCAGCAGTGGCTGTCTGTATGGTGGAAAATTCGAGCATGAAAGCGGCCACCTTGTCTTGTATCTCGTTCAGCGGAACGCTCATGTTGTCGATGAGTGTGTGGTTGAGGTATATCTGACGATTGTAGTATGTGTTGATCCACTGTCCCTGGCCATAGAGTGCCATGAGGTATGAGTTTAGCAAGGCCATTGACCTTTCGTTGTTGAACTCGGGGTAGGAGAGTCTTTCGTGCCGGATGTTCTCGGTTGCTGCAGGTGGTGCAGTGAGCACAATCAGCGTATTGCCGAGGCCTACGGATATGTCTATCGCATTGAGCAGGGATGTGAGGTCCTGATCAAGACGGATGAAAGCATCTTCCACCTCTGCCGACCTTGCAGTGCCGAAAGGTGTGTTGAGTGTGTATTCCAGCATGACCATGTCTGGAGACTCGTCTGTGCCAAGAAGGTCATCGCGGATAGCTCTGATTGCGAGTTTTGTGATCTGCTCGTTGACAATGGGCGAGTGCATGAAGTTGTCGGCATTGCTCAAATCGAGGAATGTGGGTTTTGCCTCGTTCCAGAAGTTGAGGGTCTTTGCGGGGTAGTGGTAGAGCGATATGTTGACAGCGGGTTTCCAAGGCGTTGACATTGCCTCGCGGAGATACCTGTTGGTGTTGGCCTGCATTGCCCATTTGGGAAGTCCCATGTCGTAATAGGTTGATGTGGCATATCCCATGCCTGTGGTGTCAATCCATACTGCCGCATCGCCAAGGTGTCCTCCCATCATTATGGCAGACTCCGGGTTGGTTGCTATGGCATAGACCTTGCTGTTGGGATAGAAAGCTTTGAGCTGGTCTGTGATGGTGTTTGCCCCTATCAGTCGTGGCGACACCGTTGCGTCGGTGTTGATGCCTGGATACCTTGCGTCGTCTATGCAGGAGATGACTCCGTTATCTACAACGGAATAGAACTGCGACCCTACTATGCCGTGCATGTTTGGCGTAGCACCGGTGGTCATGGTGACATAGAATGAGGCTGGTGACGTTGTCATGTAGTTGCAGATGGCATTTGGGTTATAGTAGGCTGACTGATCCATCAGCCTTTTGAACCCGTTGTCGCCAATAGAGGATGAGTAAGTTTCGATGTCGTATGGCCTGAGACCTGCAACAGAGATTATTACCACTAACCGTATGAGTGAATTCAACATGGTATATTATTCTTCATGATGGTGAGAATGATGGTGAGAATGATGATGATGATGACGATCACCTTGATAGGGGGGGGGTAGAATGGTGGTGATGGTGGTGATGATGATGGTGGTGGTGTTTCTTGCTGTTTTTGTGATAAACCTTGATTGTTCTTGCAAAATGATGCAGATACGAGAATACGATTATCAGTTCGCAGAAAAGTACCATTATCCACCACCAGAACAGTGGCCAGGAAACAATCTGTGTGTTGCTGGTCAGCACAAACAGGAACGAGAATGTGCAGAGGAATGTTGCCAGAGCAGCGACGAATTTGAGGTTTTTCTTGCGTCGGAGCAGCAGCACTACCGCCAGTACGCCAGCCAAAGGCGAGCACCAGAGTATGTTGAGGTTATAGCTGACAAGTGGATGGACGGTGAAAAATTCCAGGAACAAAATGAGCAGCGACAGGAGGAAAAGCACCCACAGGACTATCTCGGCAGATATTTTCTCGTAATGATACCGTTTGTGCCAGAAGAACAGGAATATCATAAGTGCCAGTATAGCCATTGGCAAGAGACACATCAAGACCTCTTTTCCCTTGCTATACTTTTTCCATGCCCCGGTCTTGTCGGGATTGCAAAGGTATGTGTGGTTGGTAAGTATTGGCTCTTTATGACCATTCCGCTTCACAGACGTTTCTGAGAGCAACGTCATTGCCTGCAGAGGGAATGTCGTAGATTTGCGTTTAGGTATGACGTCGTCTGCCATCATGCCGAAGACAAGGTTGATGCCCAAGGCGAGGAAGTTGTCCGGATGGGTGTATGAGTTGACAAATTCTCTGTAACTCTTGGTTGGCAGTTCGAATGTCTTTGCATCAATAGAATCGTATGAAGCCAAAATCATGTCCACCACACGTGTCGCGCAGTTGTCGTAGATGAAATTGTAGCGATAGACACGGTTTTCAGGCTCGTAGTTCTTGCAGAGCATTGTCCACAGTCTCTGCTTTTCGAGAGAATCAAGGTTGATGTGACATTGATGGACGGTAGAACCTCTCTCCCGGTATTCGGCCAGAAAGATTTCCGTATGCCATACCGCAAGTTCGTAGTCGGTCTTGCCGACGACAAAGCGGCCTATGAAGTTTGGTGCCTCGAACGAGAATACGCCCCAGTTGAACGAGACATCCAGATTCTGAGTATGGTCAACCACACGTATCGCTGAGTGCCCAAACAGAGTGTATGCTTCCTGACCTGGTTCGCAGGTTATCATATAGAACTCGATGCTGTCTGAGATATCAGGCAACTCTGCTGACCGGGCATACATGATGCCCGTAACAATCATCAAGGCTGTTATAGCGAATCTTTTCATCATCTGTGGAGTTTGAGTATTTGTCCGACATGACATGGCGTGCCATAAACAAGCTTGTTCATTCTGTAGAGCGATGACATTCTGATGCCATATCTTTGTGCTATGGAGTGCATGCTTTCGCCTGTCTTGACAGTGTGAGTGTCCTTGGCACTGAAGCTGCCTTTCTTGGACGATATGAAGACATACTCGCCAGCTTCGAGTGGTCTTGACTCTGAAAGGTCATTCATATAGCAGAGCCTTTCGACGCTTATGTTGGTTGCCTTGGAAATGTTCTTGAGGTTGTCGTCCGATGTCAACTGTATGCAGCGTACTCCGTTAATTTCCATTATGTTGTATGTGTGCAACTTGGTGCTGACTGTTTTTACTGTTTTTGCCATTTGCACCTCGCTCTCGCTTTTTACGCTGGGAGCCTCGGTCTCTTTTCCTCTCTCTGGTTCCCTTGTTGGTGCAGGTGTAGTGATTACCACTGGTGTCACGTTGCTCTGTTGCAGGTCTTTGCCGTTGTCCAGCAGGTAGAGCTGGTATGTCTCTATCAGTGTGATGAGCTTGTTCGGATATGCTGGGTCGGTGGCATATCCTGCCTTTGAGAGGCCACGTGCCCATTCGTCATAACGTGTTATGTCATAGTCGAAAAGGAAGGCGTAACGCTGTTTGCGGAGAAAGTCGGAATGGTCTCTGAAAGACTCTGCAGCAGTGGCATAGCATCTGAAACACTCCTGTGCAGAATCGTCGTCTTTCCTCATTGTCTCGCCATACCATGATGAACCGCATTTGATGCCGAAATGGTTGTTGCATTGTGTGGCCAGAATTGATTTGCCCGCACTGCTTTCCAAAAGTCCCTGTGCGAGTGTGATGGAAGCAGGAATGCCGAACGAGTCACGGTTGGCAATGGCGGCATCTTTGTACTGTTCGATGTACTGGTCGTATGCCTCAATGCGCGACTGGGAAAAAACAACATTTACGGCAAAAGCCGCAATCAATGTCAGGATAATTATTTTTTTCATATTATATGTGTAATTATCAATTCTCAATTCTCAATTCTCAATTCTCAATTAAACAGATACAGTTCCTGCAATGTGTGGGTGAGGGTCATAGCCTTCAAGCGTGAAATCTTCGTATTTGAAAGAGAAGATATCCTTTACGTCAGGGTTAATCTTCATTACAGGCAGTTTGCGAGGCTCGCGTGTCAACTGCAACTTGACCTGCTCTATATGGTTGTTGTAGATGTGTGCATCACCTAATGTGTGCACGAAAGAGCCTGGCTTCAAGCCTGTCACTTGGGCCATCATCATGCAGAGCAGTGCGTATGACGCAATATTGAAAGGCACGCCGAGGAATATGTCTGCCGACCTCTGGTAAAGTTGCAAAGAGAGTTTGCCGTCTGCCACGTAGAATTGGAACAGGATGTGGCATGGTGGCAGGTTCATCTTGTCGAGGTCTGCCACATTCCATGCTGAGACCAGTATCCTGCGTGAGTCAGGGTTGTTTTTTATCTGGTTGAGCACGTCTGTTATCTGGTCGATGTGTCCTCCGTTGTAGTCTGGCCATGAACGCCACTGATAACCGTATATGTGTCCGAGGTCACCTGTTTCGGGGTCTGCCCATTCGTTCCAGATGCGGACACCTCTTTCCTGCAGCCAGCGGGCATTGGTGTCGCCGTTCAGAAACCACAGCAATTCGTATATGATAGACTTCAGATGGAGTTTCTTTGTCGTAAGCAGCGGAAATCCTTCTGACAGGTCGAAACGCATCTGATGGCCGAAAATAGATGTGGTGCCTGTGCCTGTGCGGTCAGATTTGGCAACACCTTCGGTCATCACTCTGTTCAGTAGGTTTAAGTATTGTTGCATCAGTATAAGTTATAATTGGTTCTCAACACTTTGAACTCTGTGCGGCGGTTCAAGGTGTTGCATATTTCCTGTCTGTCGGCTGGTAGAGCCTGGATGAACTCAGGAGTAAGCACATCGCCCTCTTTGAGCCATTTGTATTGTCTGACGTGTTCTTCTGTCACAGTAACCGGCTTCTTCTTGCCATAGCCTACTGCCGTCAGCCTGTCGGCTGCTATGCCTGCTTTTATCAGGTAATCGACGACAGCCTGTGCACGTTTCTGCGACAACTCATCGTTGGCCTTGTCGGTACCTACCATGTCAGTGTGTGCAGAGAGTTCGATGGTTATGTTTGGATTGTCGGTAAGTATCTTGACAAGTCCTTGCAGACCTGCCTCTGATTCTTTCGTGAGTGTCCATTTGCCAAATTCATAGAAGATGTTGTCCATCTTGACAGACTTGGTCTGTGACACAAGGACAAAATCATTTGTGAAAGTTTTGCTGCCCTGTATGTTCTGTGTGGCGAACTTATGCGAGGAGTTCAGGTATCCGCGTTGAGATGCCATCATGACGTAGCGCACGTTTGCCACTGTCAGTTTGATATGGTAGGTTCCGTCACGTCTTGCTTTTGTCTTCACTATGTCGCCATTGTCGCCCACAAGCCTTATGACAGCATCGCCTACAGGATCTCCTTTCTCGTCCTTGACCAGCCCTTCGATGGCATATTCCAATGGCGGATAGAAGAAGTGGAATATCTTGTCAATCGGCTTTTTCTGTTGTCTGTTTGAACTGAAGAATCCCTCGTCGCCTGTGGAATTGAATGTTATTCCGAAATCATCGCCTGCCGAGTTCATAGGTGCAAGGAGATTTCGTACAGTCCATATTCCTGCAGTATCGCGTGTGGCGATATAAAGGTCCAATCCTCCCAACCCCACATGGCCGTTTGATGAGAAATACAGAGTCGTGTCGTTCAGACAGTAAGGAAACATCTCGTCGCCTGCTGTATTGACGGGGGTGCCGAGTGGCACAGGTATTCCCCATTCGGTATTCACTTTCTCCACCATCCAGATGTCGTTGCCGCCTTCTCCTCCTTCGTTGTCTGATACAAAGAAGAGCAGGTCGCCTGACGGTGAGAGGGTAGGGTGGCCAACTGTTATCGTAGAGTCGTCAAACAGTTTGACCTCTGAAGCGTCTGTCCATTCTGCGCCAGACCTCTGCGACTGGAAAATCTGTCCTGCGGGACGGTCAACCGAGCATCGGCTGAAAAGCATTGTCCTGCCGTCAGACGAGAAACAGGTGACACCTTCATCGTCCGGTGAGTTGAGGTCGCCTTCGACAGGCGTGACACTTTCCCATTTTCCTGACTTGTTGCGATGGCATGAATAGATGTCGTTGTCTGCTACGCCTGTTATGTCGTTGGTCTTGACTTTTTTCTTGTTGTTGCTGTTGCCACGGTTGCTGGTGAAATAGATTGTGTTGTCGTCTTCTCTTGATGCAAACATAGGGCAGAAATCTGAGTTCCTGCGTGAGTTGAAGTGCTTGAATTCCTCTATTCTGAAGCGGGTGTAGCCTTTTCTCATCACAGGTATCTGTTCGGTTGACATGAGCCCTTCCCTTGCCTCGCCGCTCATTGGATTTATGGCCAGGTAGTATTTGAAGTTTGTTGCCGCATCTTTGTATTTTTCAGCTGCCATCTGCGATTTGGCCAGATAGAGGTATGCTTCAGGGACAGAATCCTGGTATTTGTAACGCACTGCCACCTGAAAGGACTTGATTGCTTTTGGATATTGCGACAACTTGTAATAGCAGATACCCATGTTGTAGTTTATTCGCCCTTTCAGATAACGGTTCTTTTTCCCTTTGATGTGGCGGTTGACCTGCTTGTACTTGGTAGAGGCCAGATAGTACTCGCCATTCGCAAAACGGTTATCGGCCTTTGCAATCCTCTTTTTCAGGGAACAGCCGGACAGCACTACCGCAAGAATCAATAATATCAGATACGTTTTTCTCACTTGGTTACGAATTTTGTTATTACACCGTCAATGTTGCTTCTGACGTATTCATTGCCGCTGAGTGGTGTGTCGCCATTTTCTGGTGCCTCGACTGGAGGCATCTGTATCGTTTCCCGACGGACAGGTCTGAACTCTTCTCCTGTTGTCAATTCTATGTTGAAAAGCATTGAATCGTTCTTTTCGATATAGACTCTGTTGTCAACTATTGCAGGCTGTCCCATGACAGGCAATCCTGTTCGCACTCTCCATAGGAACTTACCTGTGGTTGCGTCCAGGCAATAAAGATTCTTGTCGCATGAGCCGACAATGACCATGTTGCCCACTATAACTGGTTTGACTATTATCCTCGACATGGTATTGTATTTCCATTTCAGCTTGCCTTTTTTCAGGTCAAGGCAATAGACTGCCCCTTGGTCATCACCGAAATAGCAGTATTTGTCTGATGCAGTGACTTTTGTGTAAACTGCCGCCATTGCCTGAAAAGACCAGGCCTTCTTGTCGTTTATGCTTGCTTCGGCAGGCCTTAAAGAAGGGTCTGGCTCTAAGTACATTTTCGCCTCGATGACTGTGGTGTCAACTGGTGTTGATTTTGATTTCAGCAACTTGCGGTCAAAAATCATGGTGGTACTGTCTACCCTGCAGATGGTGTATGATTCGGGCAGCGACTCTATGCCGTACATGGGTATGCCATCGGTGATGCCTTTGTCGAAATTGCCATTCTGATTGTCGATAAGCATCTGCACGTTGTAGCGCCGGGCAATGTCTGTAAGATCGTACCAGTTGTCTATTCCTGTGCCATTCAACGAGTTTGTGGTGAATATATATACCGGAATCTTCTTTCCTGCATTCTTGAGTTGGTTTTTGAGCCATTTGCCTTTTTGCGGCAGTATATGACCTTTTTCGGTATTGCACAGAATGGCTGTGTTGAGACCAAGGAAGAATATTCCATTAACGTTTGCGCGAAAACAGTCGTTGCCAAATACTCTTTTAAATGCCGTTCCGCCTGCATTTTCAAGCACAATGTCCTTAGTTCCAGGAACAACATAATATTGCTTTTCTGTTTTTTCAAGCATCTCTTTTGCCATTTCCAAAGATGCCGTCGAACCATCTGCTGTGATGTTGCCTAATACGATTACGAAGGCAATGTCTGTTCTGAACTGCAATTCCTTCATTGCCTGCTTGAATGGACAATCTGCTGTGTCGTTGGCGTTTATCTCTGGGTTGGCCACTATTGCGAACCTGAACGAAGCATTGCTGGAAATCACCTGTTTTGTGTATTCGAACAATGACTCTGCCTCGTCAAGGTTCATTTTTTTCTTCTTTTTTGGAACTTCCTGTGCCACTGCTGCCATCGCAACAATTGCCGTCAACACTATCGCTAAAACCTTTTTCATCGCTTTGTATATATTTGGCCGCAAAGTTACATAATTTTTTGCATATAGCCAAATGGTTTATGCGATATTTTTCAACGGATTTTCTCGCAGTGTATTATTATCTTCTTGCCATTGGTGTCTGTGGTAAAAAACAGGTACAAATCCCCTCCGTCAGATACGTTGAAACTCTTCCTGATTTCGGCAACGCTCATCGGAAAATTGCGTACCGTGATGTTTGCCTTCTTGATGTCTTTTATTGATTTCATTGCGAATGCAGTAACCTCTTTTACAATGAATTTCCTGCCGGGAAAATCATTGCTTATGCCGGTTTCGCTCTCCGTCAACAAGCCACAGCTCCCGCCAGTTTCGCTGGCGGGCTTAATCTCTGTGAAAAACAGATGCGAAGAAGGGGCAATCATCTTCGCTCCATATCTGACTGCCAGCTCTTTGAACTTCCCTGCTTTCATCATCGCAGCGAACGGCTCGTATAATGTCATCCCTGCCTCTGGCAAGCCATACAGGCTATCTGGAGATTCTAGAGCTTCTAGATTATCTAGTCTTTCTGGATTTCCCAGTTGCTCTCTGTATATTCCTTTCTTATTTATCTCTATCGCCTCTATGGTGCATTTCTTATCTCTTGAATGCCCGCAAACAACAATCATCTCCTTGCATTCGTCGTTCACAGATACGATAATTGCCTTTTCTGCCTCTATTTTCTCTATTGCCTGTGTGAGGTCGAGCATTGGCGACAGTTTCACTATCAACCATTTGCTTTTGCTCATTATCAAAGGTTTCAGCTCTAATATATTAGGCGTGCAGTCTTCCAATCTGAAAACTTTTCCGTTGCTTTCGTTTCTTCTTGCAGGGTCTGCATAGACAAAGTCAAATTGTTCGTCTGTCTCTCTGATGAAACTTTCTGCGTCAGTGTTATGAACTGTCACATTGTCGAGAAACAAAGGCAGGTTGCTCTCTGCCGCTTTGGCATGTTCTGGGTTTATCTCTACATAGTGGTGCTTTCGGGACCTTCTGGCCATGAAGATTGTGTCAATCCCTAATCCTCCAGTCAGGTCTGCAGAATTTCCTATATTACCAGATAGGCCTATCTCGTTCAGTATATTTTCTTTAAGTTTGGCTGTCGCCTCTGACGAGGCCTGCTCAGTGGATATTCTTGTAGGAAAGACAAATTCCTGCTTTCCCAGAATAGTGGGAAGCTTGTCCTTCAGCCTCTGCCTTGCCTCTATCTGCATGAGGGCAAACAGTGTCTCCTCCCTGCTCAATGGACTCTTTTGCAAGGCTAATTTTCTCACATCGTCATTCTGATGATCCTCTATGAACAATATCTGCTCTTTGCTTAATCTCATTTTAGTTCTAGTATTCTAGATTTTCTAGAAGTTCTAGATTTTCTAGCTTTATAGATAAAATATCCTGCTTTCCACATTATATCCCATTCCTCTCAGCAGTGTGGCATAGCGTTCTATCTGTTTCTCGTGTTCAGGACGCTTTTCTCCGAATTTGTAATCTATGACCATGACTGATTTCTCGTCCTTGAAGATTATGCGGTCAGGACGGTAGATATTGCCGTCAATTGCAATGCTTTTCTCGTTCATAGACTTGTATTTAGGGCTGAATATTCCCATAGCAGCCAATTTATTGTATGTTGCGAGAAGCTCCTCTTTGTCCTTATTGTCAATAATGCCATCTGCTGTCATTTTCTCAAGAGCGGCAATTTCATCTCCCTCTTTTTCTATCAGCGACAGGAACTTATGGCAAATGGTACCATGCCTCTGCTCTTTTGTCTCCTGAGATATTCTTGTGAGAGATGTATGGTGTTTGCTTTTTGTTTTCAGATTATCTAAATGTTCTAGATGTTCTAGATTATCTAGATGCTCTAGAGATTCTAGATTATCTAGAGATTCTAGAGTTTCTAGATTAACTAGATTATCTTCTTCTTTTCCTTCTACTGCTGTCATCAATAGGTCGTTCATGTTGAGGCTCTTTCCTCCTCCGAGGTGTGACACGATGAACAGTCTTTCAACGGCTCTTGTCGTTGCTACATACAGGGTGTTAAGTGTATCTATGCAGCAATCAAGGTTTTCTTCGTCATGTATGGCTGCATAATCAGTCTCTTTCAGTTTCTGACTGTTGATGTCCAACATGATGTGTGGTATCTCGGTTGTAGTCACTGTTCGGTAGTTGGTGAACAGGCTGTTTATTCCGCATTTCCAGGACTCTTTTGTCATCAAGAGATAGACGTTCTTGAATTCCAATCCTTTGGATTTGTGTATTGTCATTATAGTCACCACGCCTTTGAGATTTGGCATTGGAATATACAGCTTGTCTGAATGCTCGTCCCACCATTCCAGAAACTGTACCATCGAGGCATTGTTGTTCAAGACGTACCTTTTTATCGTGTCAACAAGCGAATAGACAAAAGGTGTTATGTCTGCGCCTGTTTCTTTGGCAACTGCCATGGGAATCTCTTGCAAAGGCAATAAACCTGCTTCTTCGCTTATCTGCTCTGTTCCATAACCTTCCAGAGCATGTTTCAATTCGTGAATGTATAATGTCTCGTCTGGTGCTATTACATGACGGAGAAAGGCTATTATCAGCTGGACGGTAGGGTCTGAGGCCAACAGGAATGACTCGGACGAACAGAATGGAATGTTGGCTGCAGCCAGTGCTTCTGCTACCTTACTCGCCTCTTTGTTTTTTCTGACAATGACAGCTGTTCCCTCAATGTTCTCATGTCCTCGTTGCACGATGTCATTCACAATCACGTGCAGTGCCTGCTTCATGAATTCCTCGCTCTTTGTCTCTTTGCTGATGAAATGTGTCTCGACATGACCTTGCATCTGCTGGTTCTTTTCTGGAACGTCCTGATGTGCATTGCAGTATATCTGACTGAAACATTCTTTTCCTGTTGCCTCATCCATCAGTGTCGGCAGTTTCTCGTAAAGAATGTTGTTGAAATCCACAATTTCTTGTGCGGAGCGGAAGTTCATCGGCAGATTCTCTTCATCGACGCTGTCTCCAAATTCTCGTTTAATGTCGCTGTGCAGTATCTTCCAGTCGCCATTGCGCCAGCGGTAGATGCTCTGTTTGATGTCTCCAACAATCAGAGAGTCGTTTCCCTGGGCATTTGCCTCGGCAATCAGTGGCCTGAAGTTTTCCCACTGTATGTGAGACGTGTCCTGAAACTCGTCTATCATATAATGGTCCGTATTGACACCTGTGCGTTCGTAAATGAATGGGGTGTCACAACCATCAATGATTTTGGTGATTAGGTGATTGGCTGTTGACAGCAGTATGCAGTCGTTCTCCTGACAAATCAGGTCTGTGATGCGTCTGAGTTCACCGAGCACGCCAGTGATATGAATGCTTTTAAGTATCAGTGCCTTAGTCTGATATTCCTTGCTGAAAAGTGTATCCTTGACTGTTTTCAGATGTTCTCTGAGAATGTTGTCAAGGTCGGCATTGCCTTTGCCTTTCTTGAAGAATTTGGCTTCTTCCACCTCTTTTTTCCATAGTGCAGCATCCATCTTTCTGTTCACTATGGCTTTGTATGAGTTGGCATCCATGGCAGAGCCGTTGGCTGAAGCGATTTCTGTCATCTGCTCGATTGCCTTGTCTGCCACTGCCTGTCGTTCTTTTATATATTTCTTTAATTCCTCCTTGTAAACTGCTATCTGTTCAAGTGTGGTCTTGTCGCCATCGAAGTTCGAAATGTAGTCTTCAGACAGGATTATCTTCGAAAATTCAATCAGGCTGTTGCGTATTTTCCATTTCTTGCCTTCGCTTATCTGGTTGTGTGAAAACTCCTTAATGAATTTCAGAAGTTCCTTGTTTCTCTCGCCATCCAGTTCTGCCAGCATAGTGTCAACGGCTTTCTCTCTGATATGGGCATCGTCAATTTCGGCAACAGGTGTCTGGTCGAGTCCTAAGTCTCGCGAGAATGAGCGTATTATCTGGTTGAAGAACGAGTCTATTGTCGAGACTCTCATCATGGAGTAGTCGTTCAGAATGTTTTCAAGCAATTTTCTGGCTGCTTCTCTTAACCTTGGTGGTATCTCTATCGCCGTGAGTCCCAAGTCTTCAGTCAACTTTTTCTCGTACTCTTCATGCTCTCCCTTGCCCAACTTGTGCAGGTCTTTCAGTATCCTGGCTTTCATCTCGTTGGTGGAGTTGTTGGTGAAGGTTATTGCCAAGATGTGCCTGTGAGGATTCATGATCCATCCTTGCCCAGTATGCAAAAAGCCCTCTTCTGCTTTCATGAGGGCTTTGATATACTGCAGGACAAGATTGTATGTCTTGCCGGAACCGGCAGATGCTTTCAATACGTTTATCATGGTATCTGATAATAATCTTACTCCTCTGAGAAGTTGACGACAACCTCTCTGTAGATATTGAATATCTTTGACTTGGAAACAAAACCTACGTATCTTCCATCTTTGTCAACAACAGGAAGGTTCCATGCGTTTGTCTCTTCGAATATGTCCATGACCTTGTCCATTGGCATGTCCTCCTGAATCTTTGCAGGAGGGATGGACATCAGCTTATATACTGTGAAACGCTCATATAGTCGTGGCTGGAACATTATGTTCCTGATTTCGTCCATCGACAATACTCCCACGAGCCTGTCTGTGTAATGCTCCACTACAGGGAAGAGGTTTCTGTGCGATTGTGCAATGACTTTCACTGCCTCGCCGAGGTTCATCTGTGGATCGACTCTCGAAAAGTCTTTCTCTATCACGTTGTCAACCTTCATCAGTGTCAATACTGCACGGTCCTTGTGATGGGTGAGCAGTTCGCCTTTCTGAGCCAGTCGCATTGCATACAGTGAATGAGGTTCGAATATCACTATCACAATATATGACACGACAGAGGTTATCATAAGGGTCATGAAGAGGTCGTAACCTCCTGTCAGTTCTGCTATCAGAAAGATACCTGTCAGAGGTGCGTGCATGACTGCACTCATCAGTCCTGCCATTCCTGCAAAGGCGAAGTTCTGGTAAGGCACATTGAATCCTAAGAGATTGAATGCCTCGGCTACTACAAAACCTGTGATACAGCCAACAAAGAGTGAAGGCGCAAAAACACCTCCTGTTCCTCCTGCAGCATTTGTGGCAGCAGTGGCGAATATCTTGAAGAATATCGTCAGGCCAAGGAACACCAGCACTGCCCATGCTTCGCTCTTCACATTATAGAACAAAGACTGTTCCAACACACCGTCAGAATTGTTGGCCAGCAGTTCGGTTATTGTGTCGTAACCTTCGCCATACAGTGGAGGGAAAAAGAAAATCAGCACACCTAACGCAAGACTTCCGACAATCCATTTCAGGTAACTGTTCTTCATCTTCTTGAACAGTCCTTCGAGCCTGTTCATTCCTCTCGTGAAATAGAGAGACACAAGTCCGCACGCCACACCGAGCACTATTATATAAGGTACTCTTGACAGTGTGAAAGGTGAGTAGTCGTCGAAAGGAAAGAGGCAGTCTGAACCTGTGAACATGTAGGCAAAGGCAGTTGCTGTGACGGATGTTATTATCAGAGGAATTATCGAGTGCATGGTGAAGTCTATCAGCAGAACCTCCATCACGAATGTCACGCCTGCTATAGGAGCCTTGAACACTCCTCCCAGTGCACCCGCTGCTCCACAGCCTACAAGGAGCATAAGTGTGTGTTGGTCAAGCTTGAATGCACGTCCGAGGTTGCTGCCTATTGCTGCACCTGTAAGCACCATAGGGGCCTCTGCTCCTACCGAACCACCAAAGCCTATTGTTACTGCCGAAGCTACAACGCTCGACCAGCAGTTGTGCAGCTTTATGATGGCCTTATGCTGTGATATGGCATACAGAATCTTGGTGACACCATGCGAAATGTCGTCTTTTACGAACTTCTTGACGAACAGTGCTGCCAGAGCAATACCTATCGCCGGGGTTATGAGGTACCACCAGTTCAGGTCGCCATCTCGGGTCAGCTGTGTTATGAAATCCTGTATGAAACATATAATTCCCTTCAGAATCCAAGCCGCAATTGCGCACCCCAATCCTGTAACCAAAGCAAGCGCATAGACGAATTTCTCGTTGCTGATGTGCTTGCTTCTCCAGTTTAAGAAACTTTCAAATCTTGTCATGTGATTATTTCACACCGCCATTCTCGATGGTAAATTCAAGTCTTTTAAGTAGTTCTTTTGTCTTCTCAATGGTTTTGTCAAATGCGTCGGGGTTTATTCCTGCACCTGATTTGTTCTCATTATCTCTCTGCAATGAACTGAAACTCTTTCCTTCGTCCGACGAGACACCTACCGTATATGAGAAATCATAACCGAAATCAAATTTTTCTGCCGGAGCCTCAATGTCTGTAAATTCAGGCTCAATCACTATGTTAACAGCTTTTGAAATGTCAATGTCCTTGCTGACAAATTCTGTCTCTGTCGTGCCGAGCAGTGCTTTCTGCTCGCCATTGATGAACACTTTCATCTTCACGAACTCGGTGGCTAAACCTTCAGTCGAGAAGTTCACCTTCACATATCCTTTGCTGGCTTTTTTAGGTTCGTCTGGAGAATTCGAACCACTCGAAGCAGTACAACCAGACAAGATTATAAGACATGCCACGACTGCCATCAGAATTGCTTTCTTCATATAAATATGTTTTTGTAAATTTTTTGCAAAGGTACACATTTTCTGCGACAGTAAATACTGTTTTTTATTGAAATTTTTCAACTGGCAGTTTTATGCCCAGATCCTTTGCCGCCTCCACCAAAGTGTCGAGTGTGTATATTATTTGCTCAGGCTTGTGTTCGCTTATGACGTCAAATCTCAGTCGTGCCTTATTCTTGGGAACGGCAGGATATACAGCCGGAGGAACCAGAATGCCCCTGTTTTCAAGTTCATTGCTGAGGACAAAGGCATCTTCGTCCCTTCCTATCAAGACAGGCAACACGGCAGACTTTCCGCTCAGGCAGATATTCAGGTTGCGTTTCCTTGCCTCGTCTGCAAAGGTCTTGATGTTTCTGTGGAGAGATTCCATTATCTCCGGATGTGTCTTCAGCAGTCTTATTGATGCGAGTGCTGCAGCAGCCAATGCAGGGGATATGCCGACACTGAATACAAAGCCTGGCAGGTTGTATCTGAGATAGTCGATGAGTGAGGCTTTTCCTGCAAGATAACCTCCGCAGGCTCCAAGACCTTTCGAGAGTGTTCCCATCTTGATGTCTATGTCGTCGGGGGCAAGCGAGAAGTATTCGTCAACGCCTCCTCCTGTAGGACCGAGCACGCAGTCGCTGTGTGCCTCATCCACCATTAGGAAGCATTTGTATTTCTTTTTAAGTGCGACAAACTCAGGCACTGGGGCAATGTCGCCATCCATGCTATAGACACCTTCGATAACTATGAGCACTTTCTCGAAGTAATGTCTCTGAGCCTTCAGGATACGTTCAAGTGCTGCTGGGTCGTTGTGCGGGAATGGCTTCACTGTCGATTCTGACAGCTGACATCCCTGCGTTATCGAGTTGTGTGCTATCGCGTCATACAGGATGAGGTCTTTCTTTCCGCAGAACGAACCTACGATGTTCAGGTTAGTGGCATGTCCGCTGACGCAAACAAGGGCTTTCTCTGCATTCTTCCATGATGCAATTTCCTGTTCCAGTTCAATGTGGATTGGTTTCTCGCCCGCCAGCAGCCTGCTGCCGCTTGCGCTCGTGCCGTACTTGTCTATGGCCTCTTTTGCTGCATCCGAAACCTCTTTCCTGCCGCTCATGCCGACGTAATTGTAACTGCCGAAATCCAGGAGTTTCTTTCCGTTCACCACACTCGTGTCAAGCAATGGCGATTCGTGGCATACGAAATATGGATTCTTCTGGCCATTGGCCAACATGCTCTCCATCCTTGACTTGAAAGAACGGTACTCTTCTGTCTCTTCAAAGTCACCGATGGATGTTCTTTCTGTCAATGCCTCTTTTTCTTTGGCGGAACATGATTTGCCTGATATCAACGTTTCAACCATTATGCTGGCCTCGTTTATGCTTGTGCAGGAGGAGGCATATTCATCGACAGGAATGATGATTCCAAATCTTTCTTCTATCTCGGTTACAATTGTGAGCACCTGCAGGCTGTCAATGCCTAATTTCTCGATGATGTTGGCATCTGGGTTTATGTCTGAGGCAGGTGCGTCCAGAACGTTGGCGAATATCTCGGTGACCTGTCTTACAACAGCGTCTGATGCCTTTGGCTTAGCGGTAGTCATGGATTCTGTCTCTATGGAAGGTGTTGTTGCCGATAGGTTCAATTCACGTAAAGGTATTGCACCTGTCGTGATGAGTCTGCTCAGTTCAGACCTCTTGATTTTCAAGGTGGTGGTTGTTGGGAATTTTGATGATGAAGCCACTATGCGCGAGATTCTTTTATATACAGGCATATTTCTGTTTATACCTGCTACCTGACTTTCGAGATTGTGTATGAAATCGTCGTCTGCGATTCTGTTCCCTACATTAAGTGCCAATGTGATGTCTTCATAGATTGACTCTTTTTTTCTTGACTCCCAGAATTGCATATTGCTCGACATTGTTCAGACTTGTGAATGCAGCTTCAAGTTCGTCTGGATAGACATTCTCGCCTGATTCGTTTATTATGACGTCTTTTATCCTGCCGCGAATGAGGTATTCGCTCTTTGACTTGTCGATTGAAATAATGTCGCCAGTAGAGAACCAGCCGTCAGCATCAACGTCTGCGGGAAGAATCTTGCCGTCAATGATTCTGCCATCGTGAATGCCTTTGCCGCGAACCTGCAATTCTCCTGTGCTTTTGCCCTCTTTTATTCTGTATTCAGTGTTCAGGAGTGGCTCGCCAATGCTGCCATTCAGCCTGTTGCGTAGGCCAAGACCCATCTCGAAACTGTTGATTGAAGTCTCGGTCATGCCAAAGCCGCATATTGTGTAGTAGCCTATGGCATTCAAGTGGCGGAGACTGCGGCTGTCGGTGCTGCTGCCACCAAGGATTATGCAGGTGATGTCGTCACCCAACAGATTCCTGCGCACCTTCGAGAACATGTTTCTTGCCAGTGCAAGGCCAGCCTTCGGGAATATGCGCTGTATGGCAAGACTTGTCCATTCCATCAGACTGAACATCACTTTGGCCAGTTTTCCTTTTTTGCTGACTTCTGAGACAAGTCCTTTGCTGAGGTTGTTGGCCAGCAGAGGAATTGTTACAATCTGGTTTATGTGACAACGCTGGCACGTTTCTGTGATTGTCTTAGGCGTGCGGTCCTTGATATAGACCAAAGTGAACCCGAGAAAACTGCTCCAGATGAATATAGCCGAAAGGCCTAAGATGTGGTGGAATGGAAGAAAGGCCAATGTGTTGTATCCCTTGTCGTCAATGCATAAGTGATTCTTGTTATATACTCCTTCAGAGAATAGGGCTATTTCGCATATAGTTGCTTCGTCATAGACAAATATGCGGCTGTCGGAGGTTGTCCCGCTTGTGCATAGTGCAATGTTGTGCCCCCATACGGGTTTGTAATCTTCTGCAACGGGAGAGTCAATCAGCGTGCTTATCGGAATCTGACGGCATTGGATGTTGCGGTGGGTGGCGGATACAAGAATGTCGCAACCTGCTTCGTGCATCAGTGCTGACAGTTTCCTGTCGTCAGCCATTGCGTCAACGGCCAGAATGTCATGTCCTGACCGCAGAAGACCCCAGAACAGGGGGAACCATTCCTTGCATGAATCCAGCGAAATGCAGACCCTGCCTGACGTTCCTGTCAGCAACGAGATTGCTGCTGCATAGTTGTCTGCCAACTGTGCCTGCTCATTATATGACCACGAACGTATTTCGCCGTTTTCAATCCACTCTGCGGCAGGTATATTGCCATGTGAGCATATCAGGTCATACAGGTTCTCGAAAGTCTTTATGCCCGATAAAGCCTTGCAGTCACGTATTACATCGTATATAAAGTCAGCTTGTTTCATCGACGGTTGCATTTAGGCCGCAAAGTTATGTAAATATTTCAATATGTGCAAGATTTTTCATTATATTATTTGCACGGTGCAGAGGGAATGGTGTCTATCGAGACTTGATTGGTTTGTTTTTGTTCACGAATGGTAGAATACAGATTCTGAATGATTGAATGTGATGTTGGAAAGTAATGTCATAACGACCAATGGGACGATTGTGTATCGTCACGGCATTGTAGCATCGTCTTTTCCCGTTCCATTGTTTCCCCATTGTCGTCCCATTTTTCCCCATTGCCGCCCATTCAGATGGGAAACAATGGGAGAAAAGAAGACCTTGGTAGGAAGATGGTAGGACGGTGAATGGGAGACGCATGGGCGACGTTGCGTCGCTGTAGTCCCATTGTTGTTGTTATGTGTGTAAGAGTGGCGCAAAAGTTGCGAAAATATTTTGACTCAAGTTTCGCAAGTCACAATAAGCTCTGTAAGAGCGAAATAGTATAGCACAGGGCGTGAGCCCTGTGTAAAGATGGTCAATACGTTAATAGAGTGCCGTAGGTACGACACATTTAGATGGCACGTACGTTGAAAATAA
>JAZRYS010000070.1:0-1035 GCA_045600865.1 Candidatus Aphodosoma sp. | reverse complement strand
TGGATGTAACTGAACTTGTTGTAGAAGCATCCCTGTGTTTTGCTTGATGCCCAAGAGCATTCGATGAGAGTTTTCCTCAGATATTTGTTACCGTGCGTTATGCTTCGCGACTTGATCTTTCCTGCACTTTCCTCGTTACGTGGTTTCAGTCCACACCAGGATACGAGATGGGCGGCATCTTCAAACGATGACATATCTGTGCCCAATTCCGCAATGATGGCAGTGGCGGAACGTGTCTTCACTCCTGGGATGGTCTGAAGGTTCTCAAGTTGGGTAGGAAACCATTTCTGGCAGAGTTCGTTCATCCTGGACTGGCACTCATCCTTGTGTTTCTGGTCAAGCAGTATCTCTTCGCGCAGCTGACGGATAATATCTATGTCCGTTTCTGAAATTACGCCTGTAAGGGCACCCACAATGGTTTCGCGACCGTGTTTGTTGACAGTTCTGCCATGGATGACTTTCGCCAGTTCTTCCGGAGAAGTCTTGCCTTCGGATATCAGCCGAACAACATCTTGGTATGACTTTCCATCGGTCGTAGCCACATAGTTGCTGATGCGGATGTTGCAGCGCTGGAGCGCCATGTCGAGTTTGGTGAGCTTGTAGGTTATCTCCTTGTTCAGGTCGAAGATGCGTCGGTCGTATTGCCGAAGTTGCTGTATCCTGTCTTCGGGAACATAACTTCCCTTAATCAGGTCCTTCAAAAGGCAGGTGGCTATCCACTCCGCATCCTTCACGTCGCTCTTCTTTCCGGGCAGCTGTTTGATGAAGTAGGGATTGACTAACATAAGTCTTGGAATGTAGTTCTCCAGCACCCGCCAGATTGGCATCCAGTAAACACTGGTGCTCTCCATACAGACTTCCGTGACATTGTGCTGCATCATCACTTCGAGCATTTGCTCGAGTTCTGTCGTCAGCACACCGTACTTTTCTTGAAAAACGATGCCGTTTTCATTGAGAATACAGACGAACACACTATCTTTGTGAACGTCAAGACCACATACTTGTCGCATAGGCATAAAAATTTATTGGGACACC
>JAZRYS010000069.1:0-1290 GCA_045600865.1 Candidatus Aphodosoma sp. | reverse complement strand
ACGATGAAGTCAAATGCTCCACGCTTCATGCCTTCCACAGCCAGAGCGATGTCGGCATACGCCGTGAAGAGGACAATCTGCACATCCGGCCACATCTTCTTCAGCTCTCCTGTCCAGTAGAGTCCTTCGTTGCCAGTATTTATATCGGTGTAAAAGTTCATGTCCAGAAGAACCACATCCGGACGATAAGTCTCCATAGTTGACACCAAACTCTTCGGCGATGCTATGATCTCCACCTGAGCGAAGTGAGCGGGCAGGAGTATCTTCAGGGCACTGCGTATGCCCTGGTTGTCATCGACTACGAGTATCTTGCCTTTTTTCATATTATTCTGTTGCCATTTCCGTACACCATTCATATACCGGCTTTACCACCATGTGCACACCGTCCTTGTCAACCTCCTCATAAACATGATCAGTCAGCAGCAGAAGGTTTTCACACTTGGTCTGCCTATGCGCCAGCAGGAGTCCGTCAATTTCTCTCTTGCGAGTCTTTTCACTTGAGATGTCGTATGAAACCTGGATGCACTGCAAAACCCTATTGCCGTCACACACCACAAAATCACACTCTCCGCTGCGGTCCTTCAGGTAATACACATCCCAGCCTTCAAGCTTGCATTTACGCAACAAATGGCTGAGTACTATAGTCTCAAGCCTCCAGCCAAGATTGTCTCCGGCAAATGCATTCTCCCTCTTGTTCATCAGAGCCACATCAACGGCATATACCTTTTCCTGAGTCACACGAAGCTTGCTCTTCGGAGAGTATTTCTTCACGCCTGTAAGAAGATATGCCTGTTTCAGATATGACACATAGTTGCGGGCAGTATGAGCCGACTTGAAGCTGAACTGCTCGGCAATATCCGGTGCAGAAACCACTGCAGGAGAAATATTGAGCAGATGGTTGGCCATATTCTCGAACTGAGCCGGGAACGTAATCTTATACCTCTGCTCGATATCCCTCTTCAGAATGTTATTCACGAGATTGGAAATATACATCCTGTCATTCTTCACCGTCATGAGTTCAGGAAAACCTCCCTTCTTCATGTATTCATCAAAGCAGTTGCGAAGTTCCGCAATAGCCTTAGTCGTACGCGAGGAAGTGTTCACGCCCTTCATCTTGCAATATTCCACGAAAGAGAAAGGATACAACTCAATCTCGCTGCTTCTGCCGGTGAGGTGTGTTGCAAGATCACTGCTGAGCAACTTAGCATTGCTACCGGTCAGGACAACATGCATCTTGTTTCTGAGAAGCCTGTTCACAAACAGAGGCCAGCCTTCGATATTCTGAATCTC
>JAZRYS010000068.1:0-1315 GCA_045600865.1 Candidatus Aphodosoma sp. | reverse complement strand
TGGCAAAGAAAAATCGTGTGCGATAAGGTAGAGAGATCAGAAGAGTTCATCGGTGGACTTGGTCTGTTCAATCGAGATGGCTCCATGCTTCTTCTCGTACTTGGAGATGCAGCTGGAAAACATCTTCTCGACAACAGCCCTGACTGTCATGTGCTCCTTCCATGCGATGGCTCTGACCTGAGCAATCAGTTTGGAATCACAGATGCAGGAGAAGTGTCCGACTTCAGTTGCAGAACCACCGTCGCAATCTGCGACAGTCTTCTTCTTTCGACCTCGTCTGCGAGTAGGTTGAGCATCAGTATTGCTCTCGGTTGAAGATGAAGCAACAGATTCTGGACTGTTGTGACCATCTGTCTGTTCATTATCCAAAGCTGGATCTTCTTGTACCTCTTGCTTTGGAAAGTCCTCAACAACTTTGTGGGTGCCAGAGTCCTCGGTCGCACCGCTGAATGCGCTTTCAAAATCGTCCATTATTCTACACCTCCTTTCTCTAACTCTTCAATTATTGGCTGAAACGGATATTTGACAGCGTTCTTCTGGAAGTAAGTCAAAGGGAGTATGGTGCTGTAGTTGGCAACGGTAATACATCTCTTGACTCTCGCTGTGAGATACCCAAAATCTTTGAGCACTTCAAAGGTCTTGTCACGAAGCTCTTTCACAGAATCACGATTCTCCTCGATGCCGGATATGTTGTTCGGCAAAAAGAACATTCGTGCGCGGAAGTTCTTCTTGAACAATCTGACGAACCTCATTGTGCCTCTCATAGAGTCTGGATCATAGTGAATCGGAACCACAGCAATGTCTGCTATGGTGTAGATGGCTTTGAGATTAGGATCAATGATATTGCCAGGGCAATCAATGATAACATCATAAGAGAGGTTCTTCAGGTTAGACAATGTGTTGGCAACTGCCTCTGGTGTCATACCTGCGAAGGACTTGATTTGCCAAGGTATAGGCAAATTGGGGTACTTCTGAAGGTCATCCTCACGATGGTCAGAC
This sequence comes from Candidatus Aphodosoma sp., assembly GCA_045600865.1. Lineage (GTDB taxonomy): Bacteria > Bacteroidota > Bacteroidia > Bacteroidales > Paludibacteraceae > Aphodosoma. The sequence goes on along the minus strand of JAZRYS010000068.1, from coordinate 316 downwards.
AAAGACTGCTGTATGTCAGCATCAACAACAGCAACACGTCTGCCTTTCTGTGTGAGGTAACTTGCAAAGTAGCTGCACATCAGTGTCTTACCTACACCTCCTTTATCCCAAAGTTTGGATAAAGGTGGCATAGGTAAGAGCACTTCTACCGCCTCCATTGGTGCTTGCTTAGCCATGAAAGGCTACAAGGTGTTACTGGTTGACCTTGACGGTCAGAGTAATCTTACTCTTTACTATGTTCCAGATGCAGACAATCTTGAGTCAAGCATCTTTGACACATTGATAAATGGTGATGCCATGCCTATCATCAACGTCA
>JAZRYS010000067.1:0-1506 GCA_045600865.1 Candidatus Aphodosoma sp. | reverse complement strand
CTTGTATGGTTGCATTTGAGTTCGTGACTAGCTAACACGGACGAAGCCTTGAAACGACTTGTTACAACAGGTGGCATGAAACATGACCACGAGGCTGAGATTGTCGTTCAAGGCTTCACCTTTTGCCCCAAGACACTGAACAGCATCCGAGAGCAACGCTGATCTGGGCATAGCGTTGACTCTGCATCTACAAGGTAAGTGTGGTAAAGGGCAAGTTTTTTTGGAGGTTAGCATGGCATACAAACGAATCGTTGTAGGTGTTGATGTCGCAAAGCGAACTTTAGCTTGCTGCATACTGATCCAAACAGAATTGGAGACATCAAAAGTTTATCTTGAGATGAGCAACACGATTGAGGGCTTCAATAAGCTCCACAACCGGCTAAGAAAACTCAGTAGTAGCTGTGAGCGAATCCGTATTGTTATGGAGCCAACAAGCATTTATCATTGCGCATGCAGACAGGCTCTGTATGACTATGGTTATGAGGTTTGTCAGATAGATACGAATCAGTCCTATCATTTCCGTCAGTTTCTAGGGACGATTCTCAAAAATGACAAGGTAGATAGTTACGCTTTGGCACAATTTGGTTTATTTCGAGACAATCTGCGTGCATGGCAGCCAACAAGCTCGAAATACAGTGAAATCCAAAACCTCATGAAACGACGCCAAATAGTGGATAGCATAATTTGTCAGGAACAGAATCGTCTTGATGGACATGACGAGAAGATGCTGTCAAGCCTGGCAGATCAGCTAGTATTAAAGTCTATTGAATATCACAAGGCAGAGCTGAAAATAATCGATAAACTGATAAAGGAAGCCATTGATCAGGACAGCAAGTTACAATCGGATGTCAGACGTTTACAAACCATTCCAGGGATAGGTGAAATCAATGCTCGCCAACTTGTGCTCTTGTTTAACACAAGAGACTTCAAGAATAGCAGAGAACTCGTTAGCTTTCTTGGTCTTTGTCCTCGTGAAAAGACATCTGGCACTTCTGTTCGGGGAACAAGCAGCATATCGAAACATGGTCCGAGTGACATTCGCAAAAACCTGTTCATGGGGGTTCGCTCTGCGTGTTTTACAAGTAAGCATAATTCCCCACAGAAAAATTATTATTTGCATTTGAAGAATGCTGGTAAAGCAACCAATTCAGCCCTTTGTGCAGTTGCTCGAAAACAAGCATGTGTGGCCTTCAGCATTTGGAAAGACGAAAGCGCTGAATTTGATGCCTCATATGAACCTCGATTAAGGCAGTGTATGCACATACCTGCATGATTGACTCTAGTTCAAAGCCTGCGCATGCGTGCTTAACATTCACCATTGCTGCTGACTTGGATTATTACACAGCGCGTTGATTGGACTTATATTTTGACTCCCAATGCGTGCTTTTTAGGAAACACATAAAATGGGGGAAAGGGGGTTCTATGTCTGAACAAAGAGAATCAATCTGCTTAAGTTCAATGACAATTTAGTCGATTTTTCTTGCTATAAACCACAGCATCTCAGCC
>JAZRYS010000066.1:0-2389 GCA_045600865.1 Candidatus Aphodosoma sp. | reverse complement strand
TTTGAACCAACACAGATATTTGGCGACAACCTTATGGATAAATTCGGCAAGGACACCATCCTCGCCACTTACGCCATGCGCGATGGCTATGGCTTGACTCCGAAGTTTGAAGAAGTGACATTCGGTAAATATACAGCATATCTCTGCGGTAAGCACCTCTACATGCTTGCCCCTGAGTTCAATGTTGAAGAGGATCTGACCGACCTTGTGGACACGTACAACAAGAACCACTCATTCCCTGCCGACAATGTTGTGATCTTTGGCTACAGCTTCAACTTCAGTCAGACAGACGCCATCAAGAAAAATCTTGGTGCCATCACAGACCGCAACCGCATCAATGTTGACATTCGTTACTAACCGCCCTGAAAGACTATGGAACTGAAACTTGAAAGTGGTCTTGACCATCAAATGTATGCGGTGGATGCCATCAGCGAAGCGTTCAAGCAGGTGGCGATAGACCAAGAGGTGCCGAACCATTCGAACCCGATTGTGAATCTGGGTTCAAGTCAGTTTATGCCTAACATAAAGACAATTCAGAGGAAAGAAACACAGAATGTGGCGGAGAAATTCCGTTCAGCCCAGCCTGTGGGCAATACACTGTGCCTGGACATCAAGATGGAAACAGGTACAGGCAAGACCTACGTATATACTCACACTATCTTTGAACTACATAAGCTCTACGGCATAAACAAATTCATCATTGCCGTACCAAGCATCCCTATCAAGGCTGGTGCTGGTGCATTCCTGGACGAGACGTATGCCCGTGCTCACTTCAAGAACACGCTTGGCTATGATGCAGAGATAAGTGTGGGCGTACTGGAAGCTGAGAAGAAGCAAAAGAAGGGCAGGAAGTACTTCCCTTCTGTAGTGCGAAACTTTGTGGAGGGCTCTCGTCAGAACACCAATAAAATTTATGTGCTGCTGGTGAACCGTTCACTCCTGACCAATGGTAAGATGCTCACTCGCAACGATTACGACGTTACTGTGGCTGACTTTGCACGTCCTTTTGATGCGCTACGTGCCACACATCCGTTTGTCATTATCGATGAACCACATACATTCTCGCGCGACCAGAAAGCATACAAGGTTATCATGCAGGAGCTGGCTCCACAATGCATCATCCGCTTTGGAGCGACCTTTCCTATGACCACCGTAGGCAAAGGAAAGAACAAAATGGTCGTTCGCGACTATGAGCATCTGCTTTATGACCTCAACGCCCAACGCTCGTTCGCTTCAAACCTTATCAAGGGCGTGATGAAGGAACACTTTGAACCTGCTAACAATAGCAATGAGAAGGTAAAACTTCTGAGTATAGAAGACAAAAAGACGGCTACGTTCCAATACATTTCGCAGACAAAGAAGGAAAGCTATTCATTGGGCATAGGCGACTCACTTTCTATACTGAGTGACGATTTGGCAGGTCTTACCATTACAGCTTTGACCAACGACACGGTGACTCTGTCCAACGGTATGGAGAAACGCAAAGGCGAAGAGTTCTGCGTGGACATCTATTCATCATCGTATCAAGAGAGCATGATGCGCCTTGCCATACAACGCCATTTTGAAACAGAGCGTGAGAATTTCCACCGTGAAAAGGGACGCATCAAAACACTTGCATTGTTCTTTATCGACGATATTGTCTCGTTCCGTGGCGATGACCAAGGCAATGGTGCATGGCTCAGAGAGAAGTTTGACAGTTTGCTAACGAGTCAGTTAGAAGCAGAACTGGCTAAAGACAATTCGGAAGAATATGAGGCTTATCTGAAAGCAAGCCTAAAGGATATTGCCGCTTGTCGTGCAGGATATTTCTCGCAAGACAACAGTGATTCGGACGAAGCAGTGAAGAAGGAGGTGGATGACATCCTGCGAAACAAAACAGAACTTCTGTCAATTGTTGGCAAGGATGGCGAGTACAACACACGTCGTTTCCTATTCTCCAAATGGACGTTGAAGGAGGGTTGGGACAATCCGAATGTGTTTACCATCTGCAAGTTGCGCAGTAGCGGTAGCGAAAACAGCAAGCTGCAGGAGGTGGGACGTGGTTTGCGTCTACCTGTAGATGAATTCGGCAATCGAGTTAAAGATGATTCTTTCTATTTGAATTACATCGTTGACTTCACCGAGCGTGATTTTGCCGACCGCCTTGTTATGGAGATTAACGAGGATGTTCAGACGGGAAGCCTTACCCATATTGCACTCGAAGATATGCAAAGAGTCGCAGCACTTCGTAAGACAACAGATTTGGCTCTGCTTATGGAACTCATTCAAAAGCAGTACGTACTTGATCTTGACCGTAAGCTAAATCAGGAAAAGGTGATGGACTTCTTTGCCGAATACCCAGAGTTCAACAATGTGACGGGTAAGGTGAAAGACCGTAACAAGGGTGCTC
>JAZRYS010000065.1:0-8372 GCA_045600865.1 Candidatus Aphodosoma sp. | reverse complement strand
TCCTTCGAGGGCTCGGACGAAGAGACCGGCTCTGTGATGTTCATTCCGCATTTCTTCTCCAGATATGCAGAGAGAACAGGTCAGAGCTTCCTCTCTCCTATGTCATGTATCGTGACATACCTGACCCGAAACTTTCCGGCTATGGCATGTAGGAATGCACTACCATTCACCTCAGATACGGCATGTACCTCCTATGAGGTATGTGCCGCCTCCAAGGATGGCGTAGGGCTTGGGCTATGTGACCCGACCGACAAACACTGCATCCTGCTGAAGACCTTCATCACATTCGATATGTTACGATCAGCCCAACGCGATGACGTGTATGAATGCATGTCAATGCGTCTGCCTGACCCGTACAGACACACTCATGCGAATAACGTCTTGCGACCAGGATTGAAAGTACCATTCGTCAATTATTTTGCTTATTAAAAATAAAAAAAAGGGCTTCAGTCCTCTTTCGAAATCGAAAGAATCTATTATGAACAGCAAGAATGCAAAAAAAGACTTAAATGTGGTCAATTCTATTTTAATCTCGTGGATGCGCTCGATTGTCCAAGGATGGCTAATATTAATATAAAAAAAATAGCCAGTGCTCATCTCAAGTACTGGCTATTCATACTTCGTAACCCTTACAACGAAGGTTCTTGTTTCATTCCTCTGTCTTTGTTTCGTTGAGAGCCGAAAGGATTCCGGCTATCATGCTGTTGCAGACCTTGCGGTCACGTTCCGTGCGCTCATCTGCCTTACCATTAGGGAACAATGGCGCATCCTTACTGCGTCCCAACGTGATATTCAGGTTATGCTGCACTCGCAGATGCAGATATGGTGATACTGCAAACTGATACGAGAAACGTTCAAGGGAAGCGCAGCGAGACTTCATTATACGACCGTAAATACTTCCGTTGTAGTATGAGATGGAGTGATCCAAAACCTCCTCGCTGATCTTGTCGGCAATCGTATTATAGATAGACGCAACGCTTTCAACCTTCTTTGCATAGCTACGAAGACGTGATAGGGCATCTTCGGTGTGTTCCTTCAGATTTACGGCAATGCGATAGTGGTCTTCCACCTTGATGCACTCTGCTGTCTGCGCAATGTTGAACTCCTTCTGAAGATACTTGTTTGTAGCATTGGCAACGACCTTTGTCCAAGCCTTAATGAAGGACTCGCTGCTGATCTCGTCAGCAACCTTGCACAGCACATCCTTGTCTGAGACTTCATTGTATAGCAAATCCAGGTACATTGGCAAGAGTTCGTCCTTGGGAATAAGATTGCATCCGAGTGAGAGAGCCCTCACATATTCGTCACCGAAAAGGTCAAAAAGTTTGATTGCAAGCATGATAGCTTTCTTGTAGTTGGGACGGTCACCAACAAGGTAGGTCATCATCAAGTTCTGGCAGGCAGACATCTCACGTATTTTGGTCAGTTTAGCACGAGCCACACTCATCTGGTTCTCTGCCATCATGCCGATGGCTTCCTCTTCTGCATCTGTACCTTTCATGAACCAGAACATGCCATACTTCAGGTGGTTCATCGGATATGAAATTTCCGACTGAGCAAGCATCACAACCTCCTTGCTACGTTTCACATCACCATCCTTGAAGAGGTTTGTCAGATCTGTCTTGAATGACACATTCCTACCTACGAGGCTCATTGCCTTTATCATATTGCAGTTACGCACTGTTTCATTGGCATCTGCATTTGATGCAATGCCCAGAATCCTGAATGGATTACGCTGAATGAATGTTTTCATATCCCTTGATGTTTTGTTTCTTGAATGGGGCTGGCAGTCGAGAAGACCGCCAACCATTACCTCGCTTTATCCCAACAAGCCTGATGCTTCCTTGACATTGCGGCTCAGCTGGTTCCAAACCCTCTGACATGCTCTTCTCAAATCCTCCTTCGATGGAGATCCCTTCAGCAGTGCCAAAGCGTTGTCAATATAGATGCGTGCCAGTTCCTTGTCCTTCCAATCATGCTTATCGAAAGTGTCGTCATAGTAGTGCATATTGTAGTTCCATCGGTCAAGCCAGTCGATTTCTACCCTCACACTTGCAAACTGGTCAATAATCAGATTGGCAGCAGCTACATCCTGATTGGCACGTGCCAACTCAATACCCCTCTTCAGGAAGTAAAGCATTTCGGAAGTGTATGAATCCTTGTTGCGAAGTCTCAGACGTGGAATTGAATTCAGGAGAACAACCAACTCCTTCTCAATACGCTGCCACTCGGTCTCTACCTCCAGAGTATAGAGCTCTGCAAGCAATGCCCTGAAGTGCTCGATCACTCCTTTGTTTTCCAAGTTGTCCTTTTCTTTCTGGATTGACTTGAAACGAGCCTTCAGCGCATCTACGTTGATACCGCCATTCTCAAGGAGGGCCAGAGAGGTGCGGATGCTTTCCTCACACTCCTTGATACGTTCAAACGCAGCAGAGAATGAAAGGCGATGCGATGTGTCCAGCGTCTTATTTACTTCAATGTCCAGTTCGGGGAAGTAAACCGAGAACTTCATCATCTCTGAAGCATCTGCCATAACAGTTACCTCTGCATTTGATCCTGCTGGAATCACCTGTTCTACATCCTTGCCAGTGATAAGAACGTCAGCAACATGCTCGTAGAGCGCTGTGGGTGAATTTTCCTTGTAGGTCTCTGCATGATATACAGGAATTCTGAGATAGGTGGTAGCGTCATCAGGACGAATGGTCATTGTAGTCTTACGACCTAATGCCTTGCCTATGGCAGGAAGCATACGGTTCTTTTCCAATCCTACGAATGGGAAGAACTTAGGACGTTCATCTTCGCTCCATACACCGAAGCCGTACTGATACGGAAGCGTTACTGATGCGAGTGCTGTTCCCTGCTGAATGGAAAAGCCTGTCAATGTTGTTTTTATGCGACGGCCAAACTTATTCATCAGGTTAATCTCAAATCTGTTACTCTTGTTGGCAACAAGGGCCAGTTCTGCTGCCACACCTCCCCCCTCGTATGGCATTGCACCGCTCTTCCAAGCCTTATCGTCACGAACGAACTCCACTGTCATGCCTTCCTCCACAGCGTCTTCAGCAACCTTCAGTGACACCCAGGTGGTCATGTTGGGGCAGGTAGATTCGTAGAACACCTCGACATCTGTGGCATCAGCATCAGGTTCATCCTGAATATCTGTAGGAACGTCAAGAGTGGAAGCGTAGAGGGCAGCCCCCTTAACAACGGCTGTCATAGGATCCACCGATGTGTCCACATTCTCGGTCAACTGTTCACGGAGCATAGTCCTAAGCTTTGGTGTGTAGGTCGGTCCTCCAACGAGAATGAGATTGCGGATCTGGTCATAACTGATTCCATTATTGTGCAAGAGTTTCTTGCAAATGTCAATGGCACGAGTGAAGTATGGCTCGAGAATTGCCTCCACGTCTGAGCGCTGAATAGTCATGTCAATGATGATTTCCGTCTTATCATCATCATAACCAAGTTCACTGAGGTCAGTTACCAAGTCTGTCGATTCGTTGTTGGACAACTGTATGCGAAGTTCCTCTGCATAAATCTTCAGTGCCTGACGAAGCATGTCAAGCTTCGCAAAATTGCCAACAATCTTGCGGATGTTGTAGTTTTCCTTGATGTAAGGAAGCAGAAGGTGGTCAATGACGGCATTGTCCAGATCCTTGCCGCCCAAGCAGCTGTCACCATCCGTATCAATGACCTGCTGACACCCATTCTCCACTTTCAGCAATGCAGCGTCGAATGTACCTCCGCCCATGTCAAACACGAGCCAGAAACCATTCTTGTCCGTGTTTGTAGCACCATAGCTGATAGCAGCTGCTACAGGTTCCTGGATCAATGCGCAGTGAGTGAAGCCAGCCAGCTTTGCCGCATCCATAGTAGCTGTTTTCTGGATTACATCAAACTTGGCAGGAACCGAGATCACTACACACTTGGCATCGTCAAGTCCTGTTGTGGCAAAGAGTGTCTTGATGATTTCCGCAGACAAATCCTCCGGCGAGAATGTTGTATAGAGATTCTTTGAGCGGTAGAATGCCTGAGTGCCCATCTTGCGCTTGAACTCGCAGAATACGTCAGCACCGGTACGACGCCTGTCATAGGTGCGGACGGCACGCATAACCTGACGATGCATCTCGCTGACGGCAGCATCACCCACCTTCATGACCTTGTTGTGGGTAATAGCCACAACTGATGGTGTGGTGTCCTTCATGGTCACACTCTTGCGAATCACTGGAACGTCATTCTCCATTACTGCAACGGCTGAGTTGGTCGTACCCAAATCCATGCCAATCTTAATCTTGTTGTCGTTCATTGCCTCTGTATGTTATTGGTTTGTATTATCTCCTTGTGAAACAGTAATCTTAGCCGCCTGTATCATGCGTCCGTGGTAATTGATCTGCGGACGCTGGACGGAAGTGATGATGCTCTCGCCTGGCCGCATGTTTTCGTCATCTATGAAGATCGCATCGGCATTCATACCTTCAACAAACGGCTGTCCCAGCATATCCACAAGTTCGATGCCCTCGGATGCGAGGCTTGTCTTTAGTCGCTTGATTCCTGACGTAAGCTGCCTGTAACCTCGGGTGTTCTCATCCATTCTGGATAGATTGTTCTCCAACCTCGCTATCTCAGTTGCAACAGCAAAAAGTCCAAGCTTTGTCACGTACTTCTCTGTGGGCTTTGCTTCCTCGTAGTCCTTTATCTTGGCAGAATAATCCTCCAGTTCTGTCTTAAGGTTCCTTACCAGTCCTTTCTGACGGAGGACGGTACCGACAAGCGTTACGATGATAACCAAAGCAACCGATGTTGTAACAATAAATAATGTACTCATGATGATAACCTTTTTAGTTCCATTACTGGGTAATAACATGTATTTTACTCTATGCAAACTAACGTCCACCTGCGGAACAGGTGCCACATAATGCATAGAGTGTACAATCCAAGAAAATCTATTCAGAAAAGAATGAAAAAGCTCATTTTTTTCTGCGTAATCTATCACCTACCTGCTATTACACGATGATAGCAATTTTTATGAAGTTCTCGGAAATGTAAAACAGAGAAAATGTACATTCGCGTTGAACTCGCAAAAATTGATCATTACGGGCTCTTGTCAGTGACCGGTAGATACCTTTTCAAATGCTCGAAAAGGAAGCCTGTATATATCGACTGGCAGGAGGTCTGCCCTTCGGCGGTCACAGAGCCTTAAGTCTATGAGGTGCCTTGCCAACAGCTTGCCTATGAGGCATAGCCAGGCAGATGGCATCCTGCGGAACAGCACTTCATGGACACGGCACAGTTCCCTTCCTCAAACAGAGCTCCAGCTTTTCAGTCACATATTCAGACTTTTCTTTTCTCGACAGACAGTTGTACGTGCTTCGACAAACTTTGTCTTACATTCATCACACTTTTACCTTTCATCCATTCCTCTGAACCTTCGACGGGAAAGCCCATACGGACAGGCAGCAAGAAGACTGCTCGTTAGCGGTCGCAGAGCCTATTTGTCTATGCAGTGCCTTGGCAACAGATCAGCGATGCCGACGCGCTTGTGACTTGGCACAACGGTAGGCATAGCCGAACAGATGCCATCCTACGGAACAGCACTGCATGGACCCGGCACAGCTTCCTTTGACGATCAGCTCTCTTGCATATTGCCGACCGTCCAGACTTTTCCCGTCTCATTCCTTCCTTCTGATATTATACCTGTTATCTGGGCACTTATACGGGCTTTGGGGTAATATCCACTTTTGGGGACTTAAAGAGACAAAAAAAGGGTGTACCGAAGCACACCCTTCATGGTTAAGGTTAAAAGTTCAGATCAGTTTATTGGATATCGATCATTCTTGATGTGTCAATCACAGGAGTAGGCTCCTTCTTTGGGATGTCGATAGTCAATACGCCATCGTTCATCTTGGCGGTGATCTTATCCTTCTCTACATCTTCTGGTAGAGTGAAGGCCTGCTGGAACTTTGAGTAGCTGAACTCACGGCGCAGATACTTGTGGTTCTTCTTATCATGATCCTCGGTCTGTGTCTTCTTCTCCAGTGCGATGATGAGATTATTGTCATTGTCGAGCTTGATCTGGAAGTCCTCCTTGGTCATGCCTGGAGCCGCAACTTCTACCTTATAATCCTTCTCCTCGTCAATGACATTGACTGCAGGAGCAGTAACGTTCTTCTTGGTGTTGGTCATCCAGAAATCGTTGTCAAAGAAGTCGTTGAACAGCGTTGGGAACCAGTTCTGATCATTGAATCTTGTCATCTGTAACATAATCTTACCTCCTTTCGGTTGATTTTAGTTAAACATAATTTTCTGGACGTTCAGTTCGGATTATTTTTTAATCCTTTGCTTTCGCGTTCACTAGAGATTTTGCAATGACCATGCCAATAGCAAATCTCGGTTAGAATGAAAACAAATTGTCCCACCCTGGAACAATTTGTCCATATTGGATGATCAAATTGTCCTCTTTACATTAAATACTTTATACCTATTATATTATAGATATAAGTATTCTTCACTACTTTCAAGCATCGACCCACCACTGCCAGAGGAGAAACCTTTCATGCAAAAATATTTGCCTATTAGTCCTTATACCTTCTCCTTTTTCTTACTCTTTTCGCTGTCTGCATCCTCACAGCGGCGCCTCTTCTGAAGTGACTCTCCTGGTATCTGGTGAAGCAAGGTCTGCCGTCCATCTATCCATCATCTCAGCCTAGCCTCGACAGTAAGTTGCCTATAGTCGCACATCATGGTCGGGCTTCCTTTACCTTTGCATGGACGCGGCACTGCTTCCTTTGACAATCAGCTCTCTTGCTTTCGCCGTCCTTACAGACTTTTCCCGTCTCATCCCTTCCTTCTGATATTATACCTGCTATTGGGATTTATGTCTTATAGGTCATCAGACATCAGGAATGTCCTGAGGCCGAGATGTATGATGCCGTTATCGTCATTCTTCCTGACCAGTGGGGTCATCGATATGACATACTTAGGATAGTTGTCCTTGATGGACTCCAGATTGCCGAACTCTCGCTTGCGAGTATCATCATCTGCAATGATATATGATGCCTGTATGTAGAGACGCTTTCCTCCCTTTCCAGTACATACGAAATCTATCTCACCAGCCTGAAGCTGACCGACAGTCACCTCATAGCCCATGCGGATCAGATGCTGATAGATAATATTCTCGATGATCTTCTCGATATCTCCCTCCCGGGAACCTCCTACCAAAGCATTGCGAACTCCGTGATCCTCGAAATAGAACTTATCGTTACTCTCGAACAAACGCTTGCCGTGTATGTCGTAACGGTTCACCTTATGAAGTATATAGGCTTCAGAAAGATACTTGATATATTCGATGATGGTAGTCGAAGTGATGGTCTGACCCTGCGACTTCATATATTTGGCAATACTATTGGCTGAAATGATCTTTCCGATGTTGTCTGCCAGGAAGCGCGTGAGATTTTCAAGGAACACCACATTGCGTATATTGTTCCTCAATATCACATCCTTCAAAAGAACTGTATTGTAGATGTCCTTCTGATATTCCCTTGCATCATCCTCGTCAAGTCCGATCCTTGACAACCCTGGCAGACCTCCATACTGGATATACCGTGAAAGCGAATCGTCACTGTCCTCCAGTTCATGGAACTGAAGAAACTCCTGATAGCTCAACGACTGGATATAAATCTCCTTATAACGTCCACCAATAAGCGTGCTCAGATCGCCACTCAGCATCTTGGCATTGCTACCTGTAACGATAACCTCCGCATCGGGCTCCGTACTGAAGCTGCGCACAGTACGCTCAAATCCCTCGATGTCCTGTATCTCATCGACGAGGATATAGTTCATCTTACCACTGACATACTGACTCTTGATGTACTCATTCAAATCCTGATAGGTACGGATGAAGTCAAACTGCTCCTTCTCCTTATCTATATATATAATATTGTTGCTCTCATCCTTCTCCTTCAGGCTGCGTATCATCTTCAACGTATAGCTCTTGCCAACACGTCTCTGACCAACAAGGACGATGATATAGTCCTTTCCCAGATGCTTCTCAATCTGGTCAATGTACTTCTGTCTGAATTGTATTCCCATTGTCTTCTATATTTGAAATTTTGCGCAAAGATAATAATTTTATCCATTATAAAAGATAAAACTACGATAAATCAACATATTGTCTATTATATTTGACATCACCTGCGATTTATATATTCATAAACATTATCGCAGGTCATAGTTGAACAATTTTAAAAAAATATACCTCACATTGCATTTTTCGCCAGAAAAATTTGTTAAATTGATAAAAGATACTTACTTTTGCACCAACAGAATCCGCCACGCTTCTCGTTAGATCAGCGAACCAGGGCGGGTCTTTTGCG
>JAZRYS010000064.1:0-24340 GCA_045600865.1 Candidatus Aphodosoma sp. | reverse complement strand
CATTTAGATGGTACGTACGGTGAAAATAAATGTGTCGTCCTTACAGGACTTAAATATTATAACAACCTCATACACAGGGCTCACGCCCTGCGCTGGTATGTGCCGCCCTTTCAGGGCTAATACTTGCGAAACTTGAATAATTAACTATGTGTTGATTGGGCAAAATAATAGAACTATGGAACAGAAGAAACAGGAAATGCAATTGGAACTTTCGCCAGAGGTTGCGGAAGGTGTATATTCAAACATGGCTGTCATTGCACACTCGCCAAGTGAGTTCGTGCTCGACTTTGTTCGCGTCATGCCAGGTATGCCTAAGGCAAAGATCATGACACGCGTGATGATGACGCCAGAGAACGCTAAACGCTTGCTTGGTGCGCTAAATGAGAATATCCGTCGCTATGAAATGCAGTTTGGCGAGATTGACATGAACCGTGGCGCAGTGGTGTCTAATGGACCATCAGTTCAGGAACTGAACTGATAATCTAGAAAATCTAGAAAAACTAGAATAGAATGAAACTTCATCTGCCAGACAGCTCTGCCAGATACCTTGTCGGTGTGAGCGGTGGTCCAGACTCTGTGGCTCTGCTGAAAGCCATGAAAGAGGCTGGCCATTGTTGCATTGTCGGCCATTGCAACTTTGCATTGCGAGGTGAGGAAAGTGATGGTGATGAGATTTTTGTGAAAAAATTGTGCAAGCGTCTGGGAGTTGAGTGTCTGTGCGTCAGATTTGATACTACGGGTTATGCCAGAGAAAAGGGAATCTCCATTGAAATGGCAGCTCGTGAGTTGCGCTACGAGTGGTTTGAGCGAATGAGGGCGAAACATGATTGTGATTACATTGCCGTAGCTCACAACCTGAATGACCAGGTAGAGACCTTTTTCCTTAATCTCTGCCGTGGTACTGGCCTGAAAGGACTCTGCGGAATGGAATGGATGAACGGCCGTGTCGTGCGGCCATTTTTGGGTGTGACAAGAGATGAGATTCTGGCCTATGTCGGAGAATACAGGCTTGACCAGACAAATGCAGACATCAGATACAAACGCAACAGGATCAGGCATAGAATAGTGCCGGAGATGACAGAGATGAATCCATCGTTCCTGAAAACGATGGAGAAAAATATTGAAAACCTCAAGTCTGCGCAGGCGTTGATAGAAAAGACAAGAGTATCCGGCACTTCCGGTGAATCACGGTTGGAAGAATTGTACCTTGAATTGAATAAACTTGGTTTCAACAGAGACAGGATATATCAAATCTGGAAGGCGGAGCTGAGTGGCGGTAGCGGGCAGCGTTTCGTTTCGGACAAGGCAGAGGTGGTGATTAACCGTGGCAGAGCTGTGATATACAAATCCGAAAATGCGGCACAACTTTCTGGTTTAAGTTGTCAATTGTTAATCAATGAAAACTATTTTACCGTAGATTTGTGTGTCGGGGACTATCATGCAGAGATCTCGAAATCAAAACTAAAAGGCGAGCTTTTGCTAAGGCCGTGGAAAAAAGGTGAACGCTTCCAACCAAGCGGAATGGGAGGTAAAAGTAAGAAAATAAGCGATTTCCTTACGGAACTGAAAATGGATGTGGCCGAAAAAGAACGACAACTTGTGGTGGTTGATAAAACATCGGACGAGGAGCGGATAGTGTGGGTCGTTGGCAAACGAGTGGATGAGCGATATTTGGTGTAAAAAATATGGTACTGCTTGCACGCTGTATCATATTTTTTTTGTAACTTTGCAGCCGAAAATTTTAAAAATACAGTGATATGAAAAAGTTATTGCTTATCGTTATGTGCGTGCTCTCCATTAATGTTTTTGCATGCGGTAAAAAAAGTGCTAATCAGAAAGTTGACGAGAACCTGCCAACTACTGCGAGATTCTCGAACCAGTTTTCTGTGTTTTGGCGTGATTTTGTCTATGAAGTGAATAACTCGAAGAAAGGGCTGAAGAAGTTCACTCCATCTCCTGAAATGGTTGAGCATTATGCTTTGGCCAAGGATGGCAAGACGTATTATTTCTGTGGCTATATCCTGACAGCCGGCAAGAATTTCGATGCTGAGGCAGTGCGTGCTATGGGCGTTCAACTCAACGAACTCATCACAGATACCTATTCTTTCCGTTGCCCACTCAATATTTTGCCTGAATTTGTGAAAGTCACAGGAGTAAAGACTTTCGAAGGAGGCAAGAAACTTAATCCTCTTCATTGATGAAAAGAATTTTCATCCTGCTTTTAGCAGCTGTTGTCGGGGCATTTGCTGCGTCTGCGAACAGTTCAAAACTGTCGAACAGGACCAAGTTGCTTGTGAGGGTTCATCATGATTCGAGCAGGTTGCACAAGAGGGGTGTCATGGCGATGGTCAGTGGCAATGACATGGTATCTGCCTTCGTTACGGTTAACGACAGGTATCAGGATGGCATCATTGAAAATCATGGGGGTGTCGTAAGAAATCACTATGAATCCATAGGTGTCTTGACTGTAGATGTGCCAGTGTCTTCTCTTGAGACCTTGGCAACCGAAGAGTGTATTGTCTCTGTCGAGGTTTCGTCTCCAGTCAAGGTCCAGATGGACAAGGCTCGTGTTGCCAGCAATGCCGCACTCCTGACAGGAGGAGTCGCTCCGTTCACTCACAGCTACATGGCAAACGGAGTGCTGCTTGGTATAGTTGACCAGGAAATACAGGTCAATCACATAAACTTCTATGATCGCTTCGACAATAAGAAGCTGAGAATTAAACGTTTTCTCAATCAGCTGAAGAATCAGGAATATACCGATCAAGAATCAATAGAGGCTGCAAAGTACGACACGCGTAACATGTCTTCGGGACATGCGACGCACGTTCTTGGAATAGCAGCAGGTGCAGACACGACAACTGACTATTATGGCATTGCCCAGTTTGCTGATCTTGCGGTTGTTGCAACGACAGGTGAGGATGCCGACCTTTCGGATGGAGTGAAATACATATTCGATTATGCTGACGAGGTGAACAAGCCTTGCGTAATCAACATAAGCATGGGCGGAACGTTGGGCCCTCATGATGGCACGGAAACATGCAACCGTGTCATAGAGTCTCTTGTAGGTCCTGGCCGTCTGGTCGTTGCTGCTGCCGGAAACAGTGGGGACATGGATATGCATGTTGGCAAGACCCTCAGTGGACATGATTCGCTGATGACTTTCCAGAAATTGCTGGCTTCCTATTGGTATGATTTCACGATGACTGACATCTGGGGAGACACTGCACAGAATTACGAGGTTTCGTTCGTGGTGTATGACGAATACGGAGATTCAATAGCATACAGCACTCCTTTCTATAGCGCAGTTACGGATTCTGCATTCACTCATAAAATAAGAACTGCCGTTGGCAGCAACAACGTGAATATCAACCTTGATGTTGCTACCGGAGTAAACCAGTACAACAATCGCGGGAATGTCTATTTTGAATACGAGGAAAACTATCTGCCAGATGACTGCCAGTTCGGTATCATAGTCCGTGGAGATTCAGGTGCGGTCAATATGTGGACATACGACCAACTCTCGGAATTTACTGATAACAACATGAGTGACAAGGGTTGGAGTGATGGCGATGCTGACATGACCATTGGAACAGGTGTTGGCGATACACGCAATGTAATTACAGTAGGTTCGTACGTGTCAAATGGCGGTGGAGGATGGTATGGTTCTTCAGAAGAGGATGTGTCTTCTTTCTCTTCGAAAGGGCCACTCACTACAGGTCAGATGAAGCCTGAGGTTCTTGCTCCTGGCGAGGTGATCGTTTCTTCCATTCCTGACGACAAAAATCTTATGTATAGCAGGACTGCCAACACAACAGTGAACGGTACGAAGTATTACTATGGTGAAATGCAGGGTACTTCGATGTCCTCGCCTTACTGTGCGGGTGTAGTTGCTGCCTGGCTTGAAGCAAAACCAGATCTTACATACGATGAGGTGGTTGACATCTTGCGCCATACTTCGAGAAATGACAGATATACAGGAACTGTTCCAAACAACACATCTGGCTATGGAAAACTGAATGCGTATGCAGGACTTATCCGTATACTCGGTTTGAATGCCGACGTGACAAACGTCTCTGCGCAGCAAAGAGTCATTGGCTTTCTCAGCGATGGCATTGCTCATATTGCGGGAGTTTCAGGAAACGTCAGTGTCAGTGTTGTGAATATGTCTGGAAAAACTTTATATCATAATGTCTATGATAATGTGATGGCAGGTGAAGAGATGGAAATAGATATGAACGGAATGCCAGACGGTATATATGTCATCAGTGTGAATGGTGAGAATTTCAAGGTGATTAAATAATTGATTAATACTAATTTGAAGATAAATGAAAAAGAGTTTTTTATTTTTGGTGATGGCTTCTATGTGCATTGCCAGCGTCTATGGCCAGAGCAAATTGTCTAACAAGACGGCTGTGTTCATGGAACAGCAGAAACAGATGTCTGCTGAGGAGATGCGTCATTCTCCTATGAGTAAAATGATTAAAACAAACAATGGCCGCCAGATGGTTGACTGTTACGTTCATTTCAATGGAGAAATCGACGAGAATGTACTGGCAATGTATGGTGCAGAATTGCACGTCAGATTCGATGAACTCAACATTGCGACGGCTGTCGTCCCTGTTGATGCCCTTGAGGCTCTCTCTGAGAATGAGAAGATAGCAATGGTCGAGATGGCTACACCCGCTGATTTCAAATTGAACTGGGCGCGCCAGATAAGTTTCGTTGACCCTGTTCTCAATGCACAGGCTCCTCTTTCACAATCTTATCTTGGACGTGGAATCATTGTAGGTGTCGTTGACCAGGAACTTCAGTATGCACATCCCGCTTTCTGGAACCAGGCACACAACCGTTACCGCATCAAAAAGGTATGGAACCAACAGAGAAGCGGCAATGCCCCAACTGGATATTCGTATGGTTATGAGTATGTGGATTCTGCTGATATCCTTACTGCCGAGTATGATATATACGAGCATAAAGCAGAATCGGGACATGCGACACACGTCATGGGTATAGCAGCTGGTGCTGATCATTCTCTCGACTACTATGGCGTTGCCCAGGAGGCAGATCTTATCTATGTTTCTTGCCCAGGTACTTCAATGACCAACATCCCAGAGGGTATCCGTTACATTTTTGAAAAAGCAACAGAAATGAATAGGCCTTGCGTTGTCAATGTCAGTATGGGTGGCAACATAGGTCCTCATGACGGCATGTCAACAGAGAGCCGCCTTATTGAGGCTATGATTGGTCCAGGTCGTCTTGTCTGCGGTTCTGCAGGTAACGAAGGCGATACGAAAATCCACTGGGGCAAAAGCTTCACGGCGCAAGATACAATAGGTAAGACTTTCTATTCCTCGAAAAGCGTGGAAGGATATGAATATGACTATTGCCCTATAGATATCTGGGGCGATATAGACAATCCATATCAAGTTCGTTTTGTCATTTACAACAAGGATGACCATGCTAACATATATGAGACTCAATGGATAAACGCAACACCTGCCAGCAGACAGAACGTCAATGTAAATGTGAAAAGAACTATAGAATCAGCCAATGACCTTTTTGTTACAGGTTCTGTCTCTGCAGAAAAAGTCGAGGCAAATCATCGTGGCAATGTCTATGCCGTTTTCCAAGTTCGTTCATTGCCTTCACGTACTGCATTGGGTATCGAGATAAAGGCTGACAGTGGTGATGTTCATATTTTCACAGCAGAAAACTACGGTTCATTCACAAGCAGCGGACAGAAGAATTACGGCTATACTGATGGAAATACAGATATGACCGTAGGTGAACCTACCGGTGTTACAAGAAATATCATTTCTGTTGGTGCATATACGTCATATCCAAAAATCTATGGAACACTTGGAGCAAAGGCAGGCTTCTCTTCGATGGGTCCTACCCTTGATGGTCGCATCAAACCAGATATCTCTGCCCCTGGTCAGACACTGATGTCTTCTTTGCCAGATTTCGGTAATCTCAAGAATGACAGAGCTGCTTCGACAACAGTTGGCGGCAAGACATACTATTATGGCTACATGCAGGGAACATCAATGTCTTCTCCATACGCAGCAGGTGTTGTTGCCATGTGGCTTGAGGCTGATCCTACACTCGATTATGAAGATGTAATTGACATATTCCATCACACAAGCTGTTCTGACAGCTTCACTGGCGAGACACCTAACAACTCATGGGGATATGGCAAGATTGATGCTTATCACGGCTTAATCTATATCCTTGGCCTCAACGTTGGCGTGCAGAATCCAGAGAAGCCTTCTGTATTGGCTGTATATGAGGAGGGCAACTCTGATGTGTTCAAGATAGGTTTTGCAAAGGAAATGAATGACCTCGTAGTGCGTGTTGCTGACATGTCTGGCCGTATCGTCTATGCAAGCGCAGAGGGTGATGTCATGGCTGGTCAGGAAATTTCCATAGATCTCAGTGGTATGACTCCTGGCGTTTATATGATTAACGTAGGAGGAGAGAATTATAAAGTTGTAAGGTAATTATGGCTTCGCAAGAAGAAACATTCAAAAAACTGGTTGCACATTGCAAGGAATACGGCTTTGTATTTCCTTCCAGCGATATCTATGACGGTCTGGCTGCAGTCTATGACTACGGCCAGAACGGCGTGGAACTCAAAAACAATATAAAGCGTTACTGGTGGGACAGCATGACTCTCCTTCATGAAAATGTAGTGGGTATTGATGCCGCAATTTTCATGCACCCTACTACATGGAAGGCTTCAGGTCATGTTGACGCTT
Organism: Candidatus Aphodosoma sp.; assembly: GCA_045600865.1. Taxonomy (GTDB): domain Bacteria; phylum Bacteroidota; class Bacteroidia; order Bacteroidales; family Paludibacteraceae; genus Aphodosoma. Next base: position 17,579 of record JAZRYS010000064.1, on the reverse strand, counting down.
TCAACGACCCTCTGATAGACAACAAGGACAGCAAGAAGCGTTACCGCGCTGACGTGCTTATCGAGGACTACCTTGCCAAGTTCGACGAGAAGATTGACAAGGAGTGCGAGAAGGCTGCAAAGCGTTTCGGCGAGAGCTTTGACCGAGAAATGTTCGTCAAGACCAATGCACGTGTCGTTGAATACGCCCAGAAGCGTGACGCTGTGCATACCCGTTTCGTCAATGCCCTTGAGGCGAATGACCTGGCTGAACTTCGCCAGATTATCCTTGATTGCGAGATAGTATGCCCTATATCAGGCACTCGTAACTGGACAGAGGTGCGTCAGTTCAACCTCATGTTCTCTACAGACATGGGTTCTACTGCTGACGGTGCAACAAAAATCTATCTCCGCCCAGAGACTGCACAGGGTATATTCGTGAACTACATGAACGTGCAGAAGACTGGCCGTATGAAGATTCCTTTCGGTATCTGTCAGATAGGCAAGGCTTTCCGTAACGAGATTGTCGCTCGTCAGTTCATCTTCCGTATGCGTGAGTTCGAGCAGATGGAGATGCAGTTCTTCTGCCGTCCAGGCGACGAGATGAAATGGTTTGAATACTGGAAAGAGTTCCGTCTGAAATGGCATAAGGCTCTTGGACTTGGCGATGAGAAGTATCGTTTCCACGACCACGACAAACTGGCTCATTATGCAAATGCGGCAACAGATATAGAATTTCTCATGCCTTTTGGATTCAAGGAGGTTGAGGGTATCCACTCTCGTACTGATTTTGACCTTTCGAGCCATGAGAAATACTGTGGCAAGAACATCAAATATTTCGATCCTGAGTTGAACGAGAGTTACACGCCATACGTTGTCGAGACTTCTATAGGCGTTGACCGTATGTTTCTCTCTGTTCTCTGTTCTGCTTATGAAGAGGAGAAACTTGAGGGTGGCGACAGCAGGGTTGTGCTTCATCTGCCAGCAGTTCTGGCTCCTACGAAAGTCTGCATCATGCCATTGGTAAAGAAAGATGGCCTGCCAGAGAAAGCCCGTGAAATTATGGATGAGTTGAAGTTCGACTTCAAATGCGCATACGATGAGAAAGACTCTATCGGCAAACGTTACCGTCGCCAGGATGCAGTTGGTACTCCTTTCTGCGTTACTGTTGACCATGATACACTGGATGACAATTGCGTGACAATACGTCATCGAGATACTATGGCTCAGGAACGTGTCTCCATCGACTCTCTTGCAGGAATACTTCGCGAGGCAGTAGATATGAAGAAACTCCTTCGCTCAATATTATAGTATTACTAACATTGAATATTTCGGTTATGAAGAAAAACTTTTTTGTGATAGCAGCGTTTATCATAGCACTTTGTGGTATTTTTGTTTCCTGCAAGCAAACCCCAACAGGTTTGGTGGGTACGTATGATATGCACTTAGTTTACGATAGCGTTACAGACAGCGAAGGAACATGGTTTGAAAATGAGTTTTTTGAATCAATGACAGGCAAGAAAAATCCTCCAAAGGACGGATATCTTACTATCGAAGAAGGGAAGAATGGTAAACTGACAGTAACTGCTACGGTTGCTAATGAAACAGGAGATAAGGTGTTGTTTGCAACTACAGCTACTGAAAAGGATGGAATCTTGGTTCTTGATGCTTGCCAAAGCGATTATTACTACTCTACAATCGAAGATTACATTGATTTCTCTTTCCATGGCTTTGAAAACAGATTGCCTGAAATATATTTCAAGGGCATCTATACTGTTGATCTCGGAGCAGATTACTCTTATCTTCTCTCCTTTACCTGTGCAAAACGCAAATAAAGCCTAAAAAGGATAATAAAAAGCCCTTCAGTTTTGCTGAGGGGCTTTTTGTCATCTTAGCAGGTTGCAGTCGCCTGACAACTTGTAGCGGATGGGTTTGCCTTTGTATCTGCCCTCTGTATAATAGTCATATCCGTAAGCGTTGATTACATAATAATATGTGCCTACAGAAGCTGGCCGACCATTGATGTTGCCATCCCAACCTTTGCCTGGATCGTCCGACGAATATACAAGCCTTCCCCAACGGTTGTATATCCAGATGTGAAACTCCTTGATTGATTTGTAAGCCACGCGAAACTCATCATTTATGCCATCGCCATTTGGGGTGAATACATTTGGAACTTCAAGAAAAGAGTCGAGAGTCTTGATGTTGAAAGTGTCGATATGCGTGCAATTGGCATTATATACCTTTAGCCTTGCAAGATAGTCGCCAGAGTCATGAAAGGTATAGTTCAGCACGGCATCATTGTAACGCTGATAATTCAGGGTGTCATCGATAGTTGATATCTTCCACTCGTAATAGACGGGTTCTACGGGATTTGCGTTTGCAGCAAACTGTACTACAAGAGGAGCGGAACCTTGTATGGAGTTTTGCGACTTGCGGTCCTTTTCGTTTTTTGCCTCGCGTTCTATAACGGTTGCAGTAGGGTAGCACTTCATCGCTATTGCTGTATAATCCAAATAGATAGTGTCTTGTGGGAGATTCATCCACTCTGCCAAATCATCACCCGTGAATGCTATGGAGGTGTTCTGCAGAGGAGCGTTGACTGTTGCGTTTATAGGTGCTGATGAAGGTGTGATGACATAACTCTCAAGAGAGTCTCCCCATGCCTGGCCAGACCAGGAGGCATTGGTGTATTCAATCTTGTATGACCTTGGCAGGAATGTGCGATTGCCATTCTTGTCTAAATAATAAATGGCAGGTAGAGAGCAGAAGATGTCGAGATTCAGGTCTTCGCAAGGATTGTCCTGAATGTCTGAAGGGGTGATGTTGTCGAATGTAGGCACGTACTGTGAATAATCTATGGTGTATATGAAATATGTCGGGTCACCATTGACGTTGATTGTATAAAGCACGTCTGGCTCTGCAGTGATTGTAGCTTGCGTAGAGGTATAAGGTATGCCTCCTATTGTATATGACCATTGGAAATTAGGCGACATGGCAGTGCCTGTGAATGTTATCTCGGCATCTATGGGAAATGTGTTGAACACCGCAATGGCGTCAATATTGTACTGAGGACCAGTCAAAAGCACGTGCTCTTTTGATGAATTGAGTACGAATGGTGCTTGAGCCATTGTCCATTTGCAGCCTATTGCAAGCAGCAATAAGAGTATGATTTTCTTGCTTTTCATTTTTCCAAATTTGATTTTGCAAAGGTACGATTTTTTTTTCATAAAACGGCTCTATTGTTTCAAAAAAATGTTGTAAATTTGCAACCTCAAAAAATATCATTGATGTTATGATTGAAATTAAGGATTTTGGCTATAAATACCGCAAGGGTTCTGTTCAAGTCTTTGACGGTTTCAACCTGCGTCTGGAAGATGGCAGGGTTTATGGCTTGCTGGGACGTAATGGTGTGGGTAAGAGTACGTTGATATATACTCTTATGGGCCTTCTTCAACCTCGTACAGGCTCTGTTACTATTGATGGCATGAATACCTCGGAACGCTATGCAGAGTTGCTGAGAGAGTGCTTCCTGGTGCCTGAGGAATTTGAACTTCCTGCCTGTACACTTGAGCAGTACATCAAATATACGTCTCCTTTCTATCCCAATTTCTCGCAGACAGACATGGAACGTAACCTCCGTCTCTTCAATATGGAGGGGAATCCCAACCTGAAAGCATTGTCGATGGGGCAGAAAAAGAAAATATTCATGTGTTTTGCCCTTGCCTGCAACACAAAATACCTGATAATGGATGAACCCTCGAACGGCTTGGACATTCCTTCAAAAGAACAGTTCCGACAGTTGGTGAAGACAGGTATGCGTCCTGACCGCACTATAATAATTTCAACACATCAGGTGGGAGATGTCGAAAGTTTGATAGAAGAGGTTGTGATTCTCGAAAAGAATAGATTGCTGCTTCAGCAACCAGTGAAACGTATATGTGAGGTGCTGAAGTTTGGCGTGAATGAAGAAAACCCACTTTACAGGCAGGAATTTGCAGGTGGATATTTCACTGTTACTAAGAACGAGACTGGCGAGATGTCACCTATGCGACTTGAACTGCTCTTCAATGCAGTATTGCTTAACGATGATATTGCTAAATTATTCTAAACCAATTGCCTTATGAAAAAGTTTGATTTCTCAAGATATTTATTGGTATGTCGCAAGCAGTTTGTTGAGGACTGGCGTCGTCAGGTAGGCTTCACTGCTGTGATGGCTATTTTGCTCTTCTTTATATTCTGGATTGTGAATTGGCAAATCGATATGATGACGACAATGAATGAAACAGATACTGCTGCGATTTTCTCGTGTGTAAAAATAGTGGCATTTGTTTCTGTCACAATGCTTGCCATAGGCTATCAGTCAGCGCACTCAATGCCTTTCATGAAAACCAAGACTTCGCAGATTGCCCATGTAGTGCTTCCTGCAACGACTATGGAGAAATATTTTGCAGCTGAGACCTTTGCTTTTGTTTTCTCTGTGATTGAGGCGATTGTGGCTTTCTTTATTGCGGACGGCCTTCAGTTTGCACTGACAGGCAGGTTCACAATTGCTGACGTTGCATCTATCTCTTCTCCTGAACTTGACAATATATTCCACACCCAAGAGGCAAACGCTTTTCTGCCACTTGTTGTTGGTTTCGCAGTTGCTTCTCTCTTTTTTCATAGCGCATGGTTTACATTATGTGCAACTCTTTTCCGCAAACATCCATTCCTTTTCGGTATGCTTATTATGTGGGGCATTAATCAAGTTCTAAGTATTTTTGGCTCAATGATTTCACTTGATATTATTAATGAGATTTTTGCCTCTATGGATAATATGTCAAATGAAGAGGTGTTATCCCAATTCCAGAACATTCTGTATATTGCCATCTTCAGCCAACTTGCCCTTGCTATATGTTTCTGGATACGGAGCTATTTCCGCATGAAAAAAGTTGAACTATGATTGATCCATACGAAATAATAGGAAAGTTCTATCCAAAGGGTTGCAAACTCTATGATATTCTCGTGATACATAGTGAGTGTGTGCGGGACAAGGCTTTGGAGTGCGCACGAAAACACCCAGAACTGGATATAGACATTGAGTTTGTCAAAGAAGCTGCAATGCTTCATGACATAGGTATTTTGCATACGTATGCTCCTCCTATAGAGTGTATGGGTACTCATCTCTATATTGAACATGGCGCACTTGGAGCAGAGATGCTTAGACAACTTGGCATGGAACGTCATGCAAGGGTTTGCGAACGCCATACAGGTACAGGTCTTACGGCAGAATATGTGCGCAGGATGCATTATCCACTGCCTGACAAAGATATGATGCCTGAGACCTTGGAGGAAAAACTTATCTGCTATGCAGACAAATTCTATTCCAAGAACAAGGATTTGCGAGAGGCAAAACCGATAGAGGTTGTACGCCAGAAACTGGCAAAGTGGGAAGATTGCAGCGTCGAGAGATTCGATGAACTGCATAAGTTGTTTGGATAGTATGCTTTATTGCTTAATAGTCTCAATAAGGAATTTTCTCTACGATAAGGGGATATTATCTTCTTATCGTTCTTCTTTGCAGACTATCTGTGTTGGTAATCTTGCAGTAGGAGGAACAGGCAAGACTCCTCATTCTGAATTGATTATTAGAGAGTTGTTGAAACAAGGCAAGAGAGTGGCCTATCTCAGCCGTGGTTATAAACGCACATCACAAGGTTTGGTTGTTGCTACTCCTCAATCCACGAGTTTTGACCTTGGCGATGAGGCACTTCAGGTTCGCAGGAAATTTCCTGAGATAGTTGTTGTGGTAGATGCCAATCGAAAAGAGGCTTTGCAATATCTTGAAACACAGAATATAGATGTTGTAGTTCTTGATGATGCTTTTCAACATCGTGCAGTAACACCTACAAAAAGCATAGTACTCATTGATTGGTCAATGGATATTAATCGTGAAAAGCTTCTTCCTTTTGGCCGTCTCAGGGAACCTGTAAACGGTCTCAGACGTGCTGATATTGTTGTGTTTACTAAATGTCCGTCTGATATTACGGCTGAAGAACGAGAGAAGCGCAAGGCATTTGTTGCGCAATATGGGGTGAAAGAGGTTCGTTTCTCGAAGATAATATACGAGCCAATAGATGTTGCATCAGACACTGATGTATTGCTATTGACCGCCATTGAAAATCCAAAGCCTCTTGTCAATCATCTTGAAAAAGAACTGAATCTTAAAGTGGAATTGCATAAATATCTTGATCATCATCGTTTCACTGAAACAGAAATAGCCAAGGCAAAAGCATCAGGCAAACCAATAATCACAACAGAAAAAGACTGGTGCAGAATGAACTGCCCAAAAGATTTTATCGTGGCAAAGATCAGCTGTGAAATTATCTAGATTCTAGAATATCTAGAAGTTCTAGACATTCTAGATGCTCTGGAATTTCCAGTGTAATTTTTTATATTAAAAACTTTGGCGGTTCGCCAAAAACTTCGTAACTTTGCACGATATTTCAATAGGGAATAATTTTTTCTAAATATATAATCAAAATGGCAGGAAAAAAATTAAACTTGTTGGCTGATTTTCCAGCAGTTACCACTCAAGAGTGGATGGATAAAATCACTGCTGACTTGAAAGGTGTTCCATTCGAGAAAAAACTCGTCTGGAGAACAAATGAGGGTTTCAATGTAAACCCATTCTATCGCCAGGAAGATGTTGAGAACATAGCTGCTCTCAATTCTGCTCCTGGTAAATACCCATTTGTACGTGGTACTAAGGAAAACAACGAGTGGCGTGTTCGTCAGAACATTGTTGTGGAGTGTCCTAAGGCTGCAAACGAGAAGGCTCTCGATATCCTCAACAAGGGTGTTGATTCTCTCGGCTTCTGCATCACTAAGGAAGACCTCGATGCAGAGTTCATCGCTACTCTCCTCAATGGCATTTGCCCTGAGTGCGTAGAACTCAACTTCAACTGCTGCCCTTGCGGTTGCGCTGCTTTGGTTGACCTCCTCGTTGCTTATTTCAAGAAAAACAATGTCAACCTTGAAAAGGTTAACGGTTCAGTAAACTGCGACCCTATGCAGAAAATGCTCGTCAAGGGTCGTAAGCCATCTCGCGAGAAGATGACTGAGCACACAGTTGCTGCTGTCAAGGCTGCTGCTTGTATGCCTAACTTCCGCGTTATTGGTGTTAACTCTGTAGCACTCAACCATGCAGGTGCTTTCTGTGCTCAGGAACTTGGTTATGCTCTCGCTTGGGGTGCTGAGTATATGACTATGCTTACCGAGGCTGGCGTTAAAGCTGTTGACGCAGGTCGTGCTATCAAGTTCAACATGGGTGTTGGCGGTAACTATTTCATGGAAATAGCTAAATTCCGTGCCGCTCGTATGTTGTGGGCTATGATCGTCAAGGCTTACGAGCCAGAGTGCGATTGCGCTTGCAAGATGAAGATTCATGCTGAGACATCTAAGTTCAACAAGACTATCTACGATGCACACGTTAACCTCCTCCGTTCAGAGACAGAGGCTATGTCTGCTGCTATTGCAGGTGTTGATTCGTTGACAGTTAATACATTCGATGTTTGCTATAAGAAAGCTGACGACTTCTCGGAGCGTATAGCTCGCAACCAGCAGTTGTTGCTCAAGGAAGAGTCTCATTTCGATAAGGTTACTGATGCTGCAGGTGGTTCTTATTACATTGAGAACCTTACCCAGTCTATCGCTGCTGAGGCATGGCGTCGTTTCCTCGAGATTCAGAATGCAGGTGGTATGCTTGAGATGATTCTCAACGGAAAGGTTGTAGAGGATATGAAGGCTACTTCTGCTAAGCGTCTTGAGAATGTTTCTAAACGTAAGGAAGTTCTGCTCGGAACAAACCAGTTCCCTAACTTCAACGAGATGGCTGCTGAGAAGATTGAGGCTAAGGCTTGCGGTTGCAAGTGCTGCTGCCAGGACGAGAAGGCTGAACTTGATACATTGCCAACAGCACGCGCTGCACAGCAGTTCGAGGAACTTCGTCTTGAAACTGAGCGTTCAGGTAAACGTCCAAAGGCATTCATGCTCACAATCGGTAACCTCGCTATGCGTATCGCACGTGCACAGTTCTCTTGCAACTTCCTCGCTTGCGCTGGCTATCAGGTAGTAGATAACCTCGGCTTTGAAACAGTTGAGGATGGTGTTGCTGCTGCTCGCAAGGCAGGTGCTGACATCATCGTTCTCTGCTCTTCAGACGACGAGTATGCAGAGTTCGCTCCTGCAGCAAAGAAGGCTATTGGTGATGGCAAGGAAATCTTCATCGTTGCCGGTGCTCCTGCTTGCATGGAAGACCTCCAGAAACAGGGCATCGAGAACTTCATCCACGTTAAGTGCAACGTTCTCGATACTTTGAAGGCATTTAACAAACAACTTCTCTAATTTTCGAAAGTCAATATGAAACCAAATTTCAATAACATAGACATTAAGTCGGTTGCACCTTCGAAGGTTGAGGGTTGCAATGGCGAGAACTGGCTCACCCCTGAGCAGATTCCCGTAAAACAGATTTATACTAAAGAGGATTTGGAAGGCATGGAGCATCTTAACTATGCTTCTGGTATTGCACCATTCCTCCGTGGCCCATACTCTGGTATGTACCCAATGCGTCCTTGGACAATCCGTCAGTACGCAGGTTTCTCTACAGCAGCAGAGTCTAACGCATTCTATCGCCGTAACCTTGCTTCTGGTCAGAAGGGTCTTTCTGTAGCATTCGACCTTGCTACACACCGTGGATATGATGCTGACCACGCACGCGTTGTAGGTGATGTTGGTAAGGCTGGTGTATCTATCTGCTCTCTTGAGGATATGAAAGTGTTGTTCGGTGGTATTCCATTGAACAAGATGTCGGTTTCAATGACTATGAACGGTGCCGTTCTTCCTATCATGGCGTTCTATATCAACGCTGGTTTGGAGCAGGGCGCTAAACTTGAAGAGATGGCTGGTACAATCCAGAATGATATCCTCAAGGAGTTCATGGTTCGTAACACATACATCTACCCTCCAAAGTTCTCTATGAAGATTATCGCTGATATCTTCGAATATACTTCAAAGAACATGCCTAAGTTCAACTCTATCTCTATCTCAGGTTACCACATGCAGGAGGCAGGTGCTACAGCTGACATCGAGATGGCTTACACTTTGGCTGACGGTTGGGAGTATCTCCGCGCAGGTGTAAACGCAGGTATGGATATTGATGCTTTCGCTCCACGTTTGTCATTCTTCTGGGCTATCGGTACTAACCACTTCATGGAGATTGCCAAGATGCGTGCTGCACGTATGCTCTGGGCTAAGATCGTGAAAACTTTCAACCCTAAGAATCCTAAGTCTCTTGCTCTCCGTACTCACTGCCAGACTTCTGGTTGGTCACTCACAGAGCAGGATCCATTCAATAACGTAGGTCGTACTTGTATCGAGGCTATGGGTGCTGCTCTTGGTCACACTCAGTCTCTCCATACAAACGCACTTGACGAGGCTATCGCTTTGCCAACAGACTTCTCTGCACGTATTGCTCGTAACACTCAGATCTTCATCCAGGAGGAAACTCAGGTATGTAAGGAGATTGACCCATGGGCAGGTTCATTCTATATCGAGTCTCTTACTCAGGAACTCGCTGAGAAGGCTTGGGAACACATCATGGAGGTTGAGTCTCTCGGAGGTATGGCTGCTGCTATCGAGACAGGTGTGCCTAAGATGCGTATCGAGGAGGCTGCTGCTCGTACTCAGGCTCGCATCGACTCTGGTGTTCAGACTATCGTTGGTACTAACAAATATCGTCTTGACCATGAGGATCCTATCGACATCCTTGAGGTTGACAACACTGAGGTGCGCAAAGACCAGATTGCTCGTTTGAATGACCTTAAGGCTCATCGTGACGAGAAGGCTGTCAAAGAGGCATTGGCTAAGATTACTGCTTGCGTCAAGGAGTTCAATGAGGGTAAGAAATCTCAGGATAACCTCCTCGACCTCGCTGTCAAGGCTGCTGCAGTTCGTGCAACATTGGGTGAGATTTCAGACGCTTGCGAGTGCATCGTAGGCCGTTATAAAGCAACTATCAGAACTATTTCAGGCGTGTATTCAGCAGGTACAAAGAACGACGAGGACTTCCAGGAGGCTACTCGTCTCACAGCAGAGTTTGCTAAGAAGGAAGGCCGTCAGCCTCGTATCATGATTGCTAAGATGGGTCAGGATGGCCATGACCGTGGTGCTAAGGTTTGTGCTACAGGTTATGCAGACTGCGGCTTTGACGTTGATATGGGACCTTTGTTCCAGACTCCAGAAGAGGCTGCTCGTCAGGCAGTAGAGAACGATGTCAACGTACTTGGTGTTTCTTCTCTCGCTGCTGGTCACAAGACTCTCGTTCCACAGGTTATCGCTGAGCTCAAGAAACTCGGTCGTGAGGATATCATCGTAATCGCTGGTGGCGTAATCCCTGCACAGGACTACGACTTCCTCTACAAGGCAGGTGTTGCTGCTATCTTCGGCCCTGGTTCTTCTGTTGCTCGCGCTGCTCGTGAGATTATGAAGATTTTGATGGCTGAATAATCCATGCAATAGAATTTGGACATCCACTTTTACCGGTGGATGTCCATTTTTTATATTATGATTGACTTCCTTTCCATATTCGAGTCTCCTTTGTCATGGCTCTCCGCTTTAGCATTTCTTGTTATTATCCTGTTAATATATAATAATGAGAAGTATAGCAGATATTCGAACATTGTCGGCCTTGCTTCAATGCTTGTGCTTACTGTGCTTATTGCCATCGAGGGCACATGGCCAGTAAATGTTCATCATACTATTGCGTTTGTTGTTATTGCCCTGCTGTTTGTTTTTACTTTATGCTCTACTGCTATATCTGATATTGCTTCTTTTTCTAGGATATCTAGAGTGTCTAGAACATCTAGAGTTTCTAGGCTTCTTTGCCATTTTGGTGCGGCTTTATCTCTTTTTGCAATGTTTTTCGGTGCTCCTGATCTTCAGAAAGGGCAGACGATAATCTATCGTGAAGGCACTTCACGCATAGCATATACAGAGGAGCATAAGCCTATGGCACTTCCTTTTGAGCTCCAGCTCAAAAATTTCAAAATTGACTATTACGAGGACAACGTTAGTCCCAAACAATACACATCTGTTTTTTCGCTGACATCAATAACCCACCCTGACGAACAGGCTGTTTTGACGACGTCAGTCAATCATCCGGCATATTATAAAGGCTATCGTTTCTATCAAGACTCTTACGATAGGGCAGAGCAGAGGTTTTCTGTTATCAAGGTTGTCCGTGACCCTTGGTATCCTGTTGTTCTTATAGGTTTTGTGCTTCTTGCCGTCGGCTCTGTTCTTTCTATTTTCAAAAACTGGCACATTTCACGTCTTTTGCCAGTGGTGGTAATTCTTACTGCTGTTTTCATTTTTGTGACAGTCCGCAAGATAAATTTCGGACATCTTATGCCAGCCCTCCGCAGTTACTGGTTCGTGCCACACCTAATTATATATATGGTGGCGTATGCAATTATGGCACTGTCATTGATTGGAATAGTTTTTTCTAGAACTTCTAGAGTCTCTAGACTTTCTAGATATTCTAGCATTAATCTCTTTTCCACTTCGTCATCTCTCTTGGTTATAGGTATGCTTTGCGGAGCAGTATGGGCAAAGCAGGCTTGGGGCGATTACTGGACATGGGATGCCAAAGAAAACTGGGCAGCAGTAACTTGGCTGTTGTCTATTGCAGCAACTCATGCGGATTTGTTTTATAGAGAAACTATAATATCTAGAAAAACTAGAATATCTAGATTCTCTAGGTTATCTATAATCTTTATGATATTGTCATTCATAGCTATCCAAATCACATGGTATGGCGTAAACCACTTCCCCGCTGCCAACCGCAGCTTGCATACATATACTAAGAATAACTAGATATTCTAGAACCTCTAGAACCTCTAGAACTTCTAGAATATCTAGAGAAAACTAAAATAAACGATTTAAGCTCAATGTATTATGCATTACAAAAACCCCAATGGCTTTCTGTTGAATCAGACTAATTGGAAGAATATGTATTTTTATCAGAAGACTGATGTTCTTTACCAGATGACCGTGGCTTTTTGTGACAGGTTTATTCCATTGCATGGTGATCGCACGAGAGACCAGATGATTCAGGCGGCTCGTTCAGGCAAGCAGAATATTGTAGAAGGCCTTGCAGACGGTGTTACTTCTACTGAGATGATGGTCAAGCTTATCAATGTGGCTAGAGCATCTCTCCATGAATTGCATGAGGATTATCAAGATTACGCAAAAGCAAACAATCTTGCTGTTTGGGATAAAAAGCATCCTCGTTTCGATAGATTGCTCAAGTTTTGCAGGACTAATAACAAATTAGAAGAATATCAGCCTTTCTTCTGTCAATGGGATGGTGAGGAATATTGCAACACTGCAATTACGTTATGCCATATCGTAGATAAGATGCTTTTTTCGTATCTTGAGAATTTAGAGAAGGATTTTATTGAAAATGGAGGAATCAAAGAGAGGATGCACAAAGTACGCACAGATTATCGTGACCAGCAAGATGCAGAACTGGAACGACTCAGAAAAGAAGTGCCACTGCTTAAATCTGAGATTTTAAGATTGCAGAAAATATTAAAGGATAATGGAATAAATTTCTAGAAAGACTAGAATATCTAGAACATCTAGAACATCTAGAATAACTAGAACTACTAGAAAATAATTAAAACCCAAATATAATTATTATGAAAAAAGTATTACTAATCATTCTTGGAATCATCGTGGTGGCTATTGCCGGCTACGCTATTTACGGCTTTGGTTGTCGTAAATCGATTCCTGTTGGTGCTACAACCGATGAGCAGGTGCTTGCAATCCTCGAACAGAACGATTGCTTTGTCTGCCATGCTGCAGAACCAGACCTTCCATTCTATGCCAAGCTCCCTGGTATGAAGGGTGCTATGGCAGAACATGTGCTTCGTGCTCAGCGTTTCGTTGACCTCAAAGCTGCAACGGCAGACCTCAGCACTATCGACGAGGTTTCTCTTGCCAAGATTGAACATGCCGTTCTTGAAGAGACAATGCCTATTGCCCAGTACAAGGCTGTTCACTGGGGTACAGGTTTCAATGACGACGAAGAGGGTATTCTTGCTGCATGGATTTCCAATGTCCGTGCTCAGCGTTTTGCCACTGGCATGAACTGTGGCAAGTATGCTAACGAGCCTATTCAGGCACTTCCTGATGGTATTGAGGTCGATTCTGCAAAGGTTGACCTTGGTCGTCGCCTTTACGATGACAAGCGTATCTCGCTTGACAGCACTGTTTCTTGTGCTACTTGCCATATTCTTGACAAGGGTGGTGTCAGCGATCCTTCTCACCGTACCTCTGAAGGTATCAACGGCCAGTTTGGTGGTGTCAATGCTCCAACTGTCTATAATGCTTATTTCAACATCCAGCAGTTCTGGAATGGTCGTGCTGCCGACCTTGCAGCACAAGCTGCTGGTCCTCCTGCAAACCCTGTAGAGATGGGTGACCAGACTTGGAAACAGATTTGCGCACGTCTATCACAAGATGCTGCACTCGTTGCTGAGTTCGAACAGCTCTATCCTGGTCAGGGCCTTACTGAGGCTACTGTGACAAACGCAATTGCTGAGTTCGAGAAGACTCTCATCACTCCTAATGGTGCATTCGATCGTTATCTGAAGGGTGACGAGAATGCCATCTCTGAGATGGCCGAAGATGGATATGAAGAGTTTTTGGAGCATGGCTGTGCTGCTTGTCACGTAGGCGTTATTGCCGGTGGACAGTCGTTTGAGTATCTTGGCATTTTCGAGGATTACTTTGCAACACGCGACGCATCTATCCAGTACAATGCTGACGATGATGGCCTCAAGGGCTTTACCGGTAATGACGCAGACCTTCATAAATTCAAGGTTCCTACATTGCGTAATGTAGCCCTTACTGCTCCTTATTTCCATGATGGTTCAATTGCTTCTCTCGAGGAGGCTATACGTGCCATGTGCCGTTATCAGCTTGGAAAACCTGTCAACGAGGAGGAAGTCCGCGAGATGGTTGAGTTCCTCAAGACTTTGTAATCACATAAAACGCTACATTGTTGATAAACGCTTGACTTAGTGGGTGCAAAGTGTCACTATGCAAATATTACGAGAGTAATTATAAAAAATAGCTCTCAAAATATTTGGTGACTTGAAATATTTGCATTAACTTTGCAACCGAAACAAAGATAGTCCCTCGCAAGACTTAAAACATACGACATCAGCGGGATGTAAAGCCGCAAAAGAGCATCGATTGTGCGATTTGTTCGATAAGACGAAACCAGATTCATATAATGAACAAATCGATGGGTTACGACCGAAATTGTTTGGCTTTTAGAATTAATGATAATCCTCTGATTTTTAGAGAAAAAACTGCTAAATAAATATTTGATATGAATAAGCAATTGTATTCAATTCTGACAATGCTTTGTGTGGTAATATTTACCGTGCAAGGTAATGCGACTTCAGTTATTCCAGTAAAACGTGATACTTCAACTAAATGGTGCTTAATGGATGAGAAAGGCAAAACCTATCTGAATGACCTTTATGAAGGTATGCTTTACACAACAGGAGAAGGAACTTTTGGAGTGCTTCAGGATAAAGACAGTACTTGGTCACTTTATGTGTTTGACAAAAAGAACCCACGGCTCATTGCGGATAATCTTGCAGAAGTGGGAAATTTCAGTGAGGGAGTTATTGCCGTGATGCGTGCTAAAAACAAACCAATTGAAATTATTGACAAGAAGGGCAAGACGATACTTACTGTCGACTCTCTCTGCGGCAATATAATTACTGAATGTGGGTATTGTCATAACGGACGTTTTGTGGTGACAACTATTGACGAGATAGGTAATAGGAAAATTGGTATGCTTGATTTGTTTGGCAAGACTGTCTTGGAACCAGAGTATGATGAAATTATATCTTGTGCTAATGGAAATTATGTGTCAATGAAGGATTCCAAAATTTATATTACCGATGGAAAAGGAGGACATAGAATATTATATACATATCAGGACAAGAAAATTTATCGTTTTGACAACTATATTATTCTGCCTACCACTATTGCAACTATGATTATTGACCGGAATACTATGGAAAATGTGGCGACTTTGCCTAAAGGTAGTTATGTGCAAGATGTCTATAATGGCTATGTCGCTTATGGAAACTACAGTTTCAATGGAGTGGATGTCTACAACATAAAGACAAAACATACTATTCAATTTCCTGATTACGATTTGATAACCATATCCCGAAAGGGTTTTCTGGCTGTGACGAAATTCGATCAAGATAGCATAAAACTCATGTCATTTGATGGTAAATTGATTAAGCAAACAGATTGGAATGTGTCTGAAAGATACAATGATTTTATAATAGTTACAAAAGTATCAGATGATCCTTCTGCCAAACAATCATACCTTTTTGATGAGAATTTAAAACCAATATCTAAAGATGATTTTATCAATATCGCAAATCCAACCGATTTTGATAGAAGTTATGAATATAGCCCACATAGAGAGCTTAGCATAAAGCTTATCGCATCCATTATGGTAAGAAATTTGCCAGATGCTTTGGTGTATATTTGTAAATCAACATCTACATATCCACTCGAAAATTATAGACCAGATGATATTATTTTTTTGGGTGATATTCAGGAAATAACATGTTCAGCCATAAAAAGAAATGGTGTTATCACAGAAGTTTATATGACATATAATAGATTTGAAACATCTGGAAATGTTTCGATGTATTTGTACGATGATGCAACATTCGCTGAATATAGAATTCTGTACAAAGAACTTTGTTCTTTGATGGATAAAGTGTTTGTGAAAATATCGGAAGGTGTATATGATGATAATGGAGTACAATATACTGTCCGCGAAAACACTTTTGATTCCGATTCTGATGGTATGAGTGGTCATATTTTTGTTTCCGCTGGATTGGAAAATCTTTTGCATCGTTAGTGATATTGGTGGACAACTTTGACTCACAATACGAAAACACAATGCATGGATTTACATACTCAAAAATTTAGATGCTATCGGTTGCAAGAGTTTACAACATACGTAAGAAAATAATTCTCAAAATTCTTGGTGACTTGAAATATTTGCATTAACTTTGCAGCGCGAAAATTTATGACCAGAAAAGAAATAGTAAATATGATTGCTGCAACTTTGCGAAGCATTGAACCGACCGCAAGGAGCATTCTTTTTGGCAGTGAGGCACGTGGTGAAGCAACAGATGAAAGTGACATAGACATTCTTATTCTTGTTGACGGAACAAAAATCTCTATCGACAGAGAAGAAAGTATCACAACTCCCTTATACGAAATCGAGTTGAAGACAGGCGTTGCTATTAGTCCATTGGTTATGACAAAACAGGAATGGGAAAACAGACCGATAAAGACGCCTTTCTATTATAACATCCTTAAGGAGGGGATACTGCTATGAAAGAAGAAATAGATGACGCAACCAGAGCGGCTTTGATTTCATATAGACTTGAGAGAGCTAACGAAACATTAAAAGAAGCAAAACTATTAACTGACAATGGCTTTTTTAATGCTGCTGTAAACAGATTGTATTATTCATGTTACTATGCTGTTCAGGCATTGCTCATCAAGAATAAAATATCTGCGCATACTCATGCTGGCGTCAAAACAAGTTTTGGCATGCAGTTTGTTGCCACAGGTATAGTACCAATCAAAATAGGCAAAACATTTTCTACGTTGTTTGAAAAGAGGCAGAGTAGCGATTATGAAGATTTTATTATCTGCGACAAAGAAGATGCAGAGATATTGACTTCAAAGGCAATAGAGTTTATCAAAACAATAGAAGAATTAATTAAGTAACCCCCCAAGTCCCTCGCAAGACTTAAAACATGCGACATCAGCGGGATGTAAAGCCGCAAAGAGTCCACGCCGAAAGGGAATATGTTTCTCTATTCGGGTGGGAGGTCGGGAAAACGTTCCCTACCGCAGGATGAAAAAGCCTGCAAGGACATATTAAAGGCGTTCATTTGACGCTTGGTTCTATTAACTTGAAACTTCGCAATTTTCAAATTATCACTATAGAACTTAGCAGCATTGAATGTCTGCGGGATGTATAATTGCATCTTGCTGCACCTAATATAATATTTGCATCTATTGTGTGCTTATATTATTATGATGGTGTAGTTCGTGATTATATATCGGCGTGGGCTTCGTGTTGTCGGTTTTAAGTGATAAGGCAATGCGAAGGCCTCAAGTTGTGGAACTGACAATAATGTAAGTTCCACGTTTTTTTTATGTCCATATAATCGATAAGCTCAACCAACTTAAAATTAAAGTATATGATTACAAAAATTACAAAGACAAAAAAGTTGTCTGTTTCTAAATTTCCATTTCAATCAATGATTGACTATTTTTCTGATACTATGTCTTTTCCTGAAAAAAGTTGACGGATTTTGGATAAAAAAACTGTTTTTCTTGACGATTTTCTGTAACCGTTGACATTTTTCCTAAATTTGTTGTCATCTTCCTAAATTACTTGACTTCGTCCTGTTTTTGTTTACATGC
>JAZRYS010000063.1:0-1705 GCA_045600865.1 Candidatus Aphodosoma sp. | reverse complement strand
GAGGGCACTGAAAAAGGTACTTCTCACGAAGGCCTCTAAGATTAACACAAATGAAGGATGTTCGAGATTTCTCAACATCCTTCATTTTTTTCGATTCTCAGAGCGTTGATTTTAGCCTAAATGGAGATTTTGGACTATTTTATTCCATTATTCTCAGTATTCTCTTGAGATTTGCCGCAAAGATTGCAATTGCACCTTGCATTTGCATATTACTCAAGCCGTACGACAGCGCTCTGCCGTATCCGAGGACATTCTTCAATTCCGCATTTTTGGCTTCGATCTTGTACCGTTCCTTTGCTAGAGACTTGAAGCGTTCGCTTTCTTGGAACGCCATCTGTGCTTGATGTTCATCCGATTTGAGTGCTACTGAGTAAGATCTTGACTTTGCCCCGTCTTTGTAACAGCCATTTCTTAATGCGCATGTCTTGCATTTTTCTACGTCAAAGTAGAAGGTCATGGTCTGATTCCTAGGGCCATTCTTTTTCCCTTGTCGGGCTTTTCTGATAGCCATATGTCCGGCAGGGCATACGAACATGCCTGCATCTTTGTTGTAGTCAAACTGATCCTCTTCTTTTCTGAAGCCCTGACTTATGCATGGATTGAGTTTCGACACGAGCTCGATACTCTCACTATTTGCCATGGCGATGTTTTCCTTACCCGAGTAAGCGGCATCGCCCACTATAACATCAACTTCTACTCCATTGTTCTTACTCTTCTCAACGAGAGACTTCAACTCTGGCCCATCACCCTTTTCTCCGGATGTCACAGTTGCTGCGACGATAACCCTTTCAGGGGTCATTGCAATATGAGTTTTGTATCCAAAGAACGCATCATCGGCGCTCTTGTGCCCGATGCGGGCGTCTCTGTCTTTGGATGTATTGTAATGATCCTTGATGTCATCTAGAGCCTCGGCCAAAAGGTTCTTCTTCTCCTTTACCGCCGGAATCTCACCAAGATGCGGATGAGAATCGAGATATTCTATCAGGGATTCGGTATATGTCATCTCATGAGACAGATCGTCATCCTCATTCTTCTTGGGTAGATTATCTTTTTGCTCTTCATCTATGCTGTATATAGCCTTGCGTAGAAGCTTTGACCTCTGCTTGAGAATATCTATAGGGCCATATGGATTGGAACGAGATGCCGTATGGGTGGCGTCGACTATAATGGTGCCACTCTTGATGATTCCTTTCTCCAGTGCCAAGCTCACAGTCTTGTTGATCAGCATGTCGAGCAGATCGACATCCTTTAAGCGCATGCGCCTGAACTTGCAAAGTGAACTCGGGTCAATCACGTCATCCTCAGGCATCATACCGAGAAAGTACTTATAGGAGAGATCATATCGCGAATGCTCTACAACATCAACATCTGACAATGTGTATATAGTTTTCAGAAGGAGATACTTGAACATACGAACAGGATTCTCTGCCGTACGACCATTATCCTGACAGTATTTAGATTTCAACTCGTCAAATACGAACTGGAAATCTATCAAGTCGTTGATTTTTCGCAGAAGATGGTCCTGGGGGATGAGCATGTCGTATAAAACAGAATGCTCGCTGAACTGAAAAGTGCCTTGAATTGGTAACATAACCCATTGATTTACAATAGTTAAGTTACAAAAAATCGAGGAGATATCCAAATAAATTGAACATCTCCTCGATGATTTTTAGTAAGATCTCAAAGGGACTTTTTCAGTGCCCTC
>JAZRYS010000062.1:0-1762 GCA_045600865.1 Candidatus Aphodosoma sp. | reverse complement strand
CTTATACGTGAACCATCCTCGCACATCCATTACAGAAGTACGCCATTGTTCCTCTTGCAGACATTGCATCAAAGGCTCAATATGTTGTTCAAAATGAGGTTCTTCCGCTTTTCCCGTTGGTCGGATAGGGTTTAGTCTGTCTTGACAGTCTCATCCTTCATGCCAAGCAATAGGAGTTTGAAGTATTCGTCATCTCTATAACCATAGGCTTTTCTCTTCAAGACTTTTATCTTGTTATTCGTACCTTCAAGAATGGCATTGGTAACTTTGCAGTCATACCATGCAAGTATGCCGGTTCTCTTTGACAGGAGCATGTTTGCCACCTTAATCATGGGCAAAAGCTTTGACTCTTGAGCTCGCTTGCACCAATACTGCAGCTGCTTCTCTGCTTCCTCCTTGTTCGGTTGTGCCCATATCTGGTCAAGATCCTCCTTCAGGTAATAGGCCTTGTATAGAGGCTCATTTGTTTGCAGGATGTTTTCAAGACGGTTCTTGGCATAGTCATCAAACTTGTCCCTGTCCTTGGTCAGCAGCAGCCACCTTGATCCTTTTATGACCTTTCTCTTTTCCTCGTCCTTCTCCTGGTTCCAAAGGCTGCGACGCACCTTGTCCACTGCTTCCGTCACCTTCTCCACAACATGGAACTTGTCATAGACATGGATGGCCTTTGGGGCATTCTCCATGACAGAGGAGATGTACGCTGCCGACATGTCTGAGGTCACGAGCTCTATCTTGATATTGTTACGTTTGATTCTTTTCCAAAATGCTGTAAGCGAGTCACTTCCCCTGCCATCACCTACATAGATGATTCTTCCCGTGTCAAGATCCACGACGATGGTCTTATACACATGTCCCTTACGGACAGCAAACTCGTCTATGCCGATTCTCTTGACTTTTGAGAGGTCAGGATGAGAGTATTTCCGCTTCAAATAACGCTTGTGTATGCCTTTGACCATGTCCCATCCCACGCCAAGGTGTTTCGCTACATCCGAAATCGTGGCTCCTAATCTTAGAAGATCCAATATATAGCGTGAGAACTTGTAGGTGTAGCTTACGTTTCCGTGGGTAAAAGGTATGTCTGCCTGAAACACCTTCTCGCAGTCCTTGCATTCGTAACGCTGGATGGTTAAACTTAGGAATGTCCTCTTGGGGCCTATGGGTAAATTGTGAATATCACGATGGATGACACCATATTTTATAACATGGGTACCACCACAATGTGGACATTTTGCTGGTTTAAGGGAAATATTTTTGAGTTTCAGATAAATTGCATTACCTTTGTACTCGCTTGCATGATATTGGTAATCGCGTCTAACGCCGAATGCGTGATACAAGAAGCTGGACTCCATACGTTACATATTTAATTTGTGGTTATCTTAAATATATAACGGAGTTTGGCTTCTTTCCTTGTACTATATTGACAACAGGTCACCTATCCGACCAACGGGAAAAGCGGAAGAACCCCCAAATATAGAGCATTCTTTGAGGATCTTTTGCTTGCATATATAGTTTATGAACAAGGCAACGACAATTGGAAAAATAGATTACGTCAAAAGGTTCAGTTCTTACTGAAGGCTCAAAGAAGTGTGCAAGAACAGATAGTTTCAAATTATGATGTTGCTATTGTAAATGCACTTGAATCAGAAAACATCAAAGTTCGTGAGGCTTTCGGTTTAGAAGATTGGGTGGAAGAAACGATTCCAGCAGATTTGTCGACTACATTTTTTACGAAGAAGATAACACTTGCTAGTGGGAAACAGAT
>JAZRYS010000061.1:0-1458 GCA_045600865.1 Candidatus Aphodosoma sp. | reverse complement strand
GTATTGTCTTGCAAAAGCGGATATAATCCGATTACAACCTCCTTCTTTCTCCTTTCTTCAGGGTCATTTCTCATTGCTTTCAGAACAGAACCATTGTACCCTTTCTTTTCTCCGGCAAGATGTTGATAGAGAATATCGTCGTCCAGCGGAATCCATTTCTTTACTTTGCAATCCGAACATTGCATCTTGGGTCTGCCACAGCCGAGTTCTTTCCTGAACGAGATCTCACACACAGGAGAATATCCGCTACCTCCAGACTTATTTGTCCACCTCCTAGCATATACTTCCTCACGTCCCCTGAAAAGACTTCTGAAAAGTTCAACCCTTGAGTCGATGGTTTCTTGCCTTGTTCTTGGCCTTGTGTCCGGCACTTTAAGAATAGACGTCTCTGCTGTGTCCTCAAATTGATTGTTCGGAATCATTGAACTGAGACGGCGATTTTCTGCACGCAATGTCTCAACCTCATCGCGCAGCCGCCGATTTTCAGCCAGTAATTCCTCGTATGTCATCATAAGTGAATGGTTTGCCTCGGTAAATTTACGGAAATATCTTGATTTATAGCCCCACCGCCTCCAATCAGTAACCAAATGTGCACTTTGGTTTCTTGAAAAGTCGTATCTTTACAAAAAAATCGATATGGGGAAAAAGAAGAAATCCGGCAAACAGACGGCAAAGCCGTTAAGTCCGGAAGCATATATCCGTAATAAAGCGAGACAGTTGCCTGTATACAAATGCTACAAATCAGTCAACTCATTCGAAGACAGAGAAATGTGCATCATAGTGGTCAGAAAGCATCCGCAAGGGACCTATACTCTTGGCGCCTATATGATTGACAAATGGTGTTTCGGAGTAAAAGACTCGTTATGGCGCTTCAATATCGACGAGAGCGAAATGAATGACTTCCTGTCTATGTTCAAGGAGAGACTAGACTCTCTCGATGAGATAGATTACGTTGAAGCCCACAACTGGGTATATGGAGCAGTGGCATTTGCGGATGAGGCCGGAATGAAACCCTGCAGGGATTTCACACTCACACAGTATATTCTTGCCGAGGATGACGAAAGCGTGGAACTGCTGGAATATGAATTCGGCCGTGACGGCAAATATTGTCTTTTGACAAAGAATCGCGAAGAGGCTGCCAGATACATACCCATCCTCGACCGTAATCTGGGGAAAGGCAATTATTCCGTAGAGACGGGGCTGTTCGGAGATGATGAAATATGGGATGACGATACGGATGACAAGGAATTCGGATTTCCGTTTGAATTCACACCGTCTATGGAATACACATACCAGGGCGGAGATTACCCCAAAGAGGCTGAACTGAATTGCCCGGAACTGGAAGAGAGAATGAGAACAGACCTCTATGACTTCTCGGATGAAGACATTGACTGGGTTCAGTCTCTTCCGGAAGACAAATTGAGGGCAGACCTCCAGAACCTTGTTCTATGTGAACTT
>JAZRYS010000060.1:0-35093 GCA_045600865.1 Candidatus Aphodosoma sp. | reverse complement strand
TTATTTTCACCGTACGTACCATCTAAATGTGTCGTACCTACGGCACTCTATTAACGTATTTACCATTTTTACACAGGGCTCACGCCCTGTGCTATATTATGTCGCTCTTACAGAGCTTATTGTGACTTGCGAAACTTGAGTCATTTTGCAAAAAAAATGGACAAGCAGACTCTTAAACAGATTATCCTTGAGAAGCAGCAGGAGATAGTCAACCGCCCGCTGTTCGAGCGCAGGTATGATATTTGTGAAAAGATGAATTATGTGTTCATACAGGGAATATCTGGCGTGGGGCGGACTGCCAGAGTCTATCGGACAGCAGAACAAGCGTGACTATGTGAGCAGCACCTACCAGAAGATATACCTCGGCGACATAGCCTCAAGGAACAGAATCAGTAATATAGCGGCACTCAGGCTTTTGGTCAAAAAGATTGCCGAGAGCGTAGGGCAGCCAATCTCGTATAACAGGCTTGCCAACATCCTGTCAGCAATCAGCGGAAAGGTGTCTGTGCCTACCGTTGTCAGTTACGTGGGGTTTTGCGAGGACGCATGGCTGCTGCTGCGACTGAGAAACCTGTCAGTGGCTTTCAGCGAAAAGGAGCGTATCTGCAAATACTACTTCGTGGATAATGGAATACTGAACCTCTTCCTGATGGATGGAGAGACTGCGTTGCTCGAGAATCTGGTGGCACTGCAGTTGTTCAGGATGTTCGGCCATGACCGCGAGAACGATACCGTCTATTTCTACAATAACGAGGGATACGAGGTCGATTTCTATGTGCCTGAAAGCAAATGGGCGATACAGGTCAGCTTCACTGTCGCCGACGAAGCGACCCGCAGGCGTGAAGCGGGAGCACTCAGCAAACTGCCCAAGGTGCTTGAATGCGAAAGACGGACTGTCTTCACCTTTGACGAGGAGTCGGCAATCGAGGATGAGTACGGCAGGATAGAAGTCGTGCCTGTCTGGAAATGGATGCTGGGATCTTAGCATCAGATGCTGCCCGCAAACTCATGTCTTGCAGGTGATGCCCCTCAAAAAAAGTGCCTCAGCTTACCGTTTCTCCATTCTGTATGGTGCCTGCAAGTTCCGCTTGCAGGCCAAAACGCCCCTGATAAACCAGGCGGAACCTCCCTTCAACCTCCTCATTCATTGCTGTTTAATAGCTTGTTTAAAAAAGTTGAAAAAAAACTCAATATTTTATAGTGGAGGGTGGAAAAAAGTTCGTACCTTTGCACTCGTAATAATGTGTAAAAATGTGTAATAACAAAAATATGAAAAAGATTCTATTCGTGACGGCTATTCTGCTGTCTTTTATGCCTCTGGCTCTGTTTGGAGAAGTGGTGAATGTTGTTGCTGGAACTGTAACTACTGAGGGTGACCCTGTACATACTGATGAATACACTTTTACTAAAAATTCATCAACTCAGACTGTGCACTATCAGTTCATTTATCCTGCCAGTTTGTTTGAGGGTACTACCCATGGTTCGTATAAGTTAAATGATAATACCTCCAATCAAATTTTTTTTGAAGCCATCGCAGGTATAAAACTTTATCCCAATTTCACTTTGCCAACTGGAGAGGGTGCTGTAAATAATCTTGGATTCAAGATTACTGCAAAGGCATGGACGACTACCCAAAATAATTATAGTAGCAGTTCTTCTTTTATTGATGTACCGGAGAGTGCTGTAACACTATGCGACAATAGTGGTGATGGTAGTGCTACTGGTAAAATTACAATAGATGCAACAACTATAACTTTGGAAAATTCAAATGCGTCTCTTGCTTGGAGTCAGAGTCAAAATGTTGTTGTCGATATTTTGTTGACTGGAAATATGATCAATCTTACGGAGAATACCAAGGATATCTCATGGTCTTGTGACGACAACAAATCAAATGCTGCGATAGTTACAACAAGTGGTCAAAGTTCTGAAAGTGGTCAAAGTTCTGATGTGACAAATTCAGTAAAAAACTTTTTGCCAAAGACTGATTTTGTCTGTGGCAGAGTGATAAAGGATGTTCGTATTACGGGTACTGACTATAATGCAACGTATGATTTACATACTACCACAGGTGCTGATTATTTAGCTACTTTGAAGACTTGTTTTGTTAATAGTAGTAATACACAGACAGCGAGTTATCAGTTGACATATTCGGCCGTAAAAGCACCGGAGAGTGGACCAAAAACCATATTGAGAGGTCAAGTGCTTACGTTAGGCGATGTTAATTTCCAAGACGCTAATGTGGCTTCGCAGGCCAGTAACGTATACCGTCTTAACATTATTGGTAACGAGAGTGGAGGTCCAGTATTTACGGGAGAGGTAACGAGTGATTTTATTTATGAGATACCTTCTTCTGTTGTGCAGATTGGATTCGAGAGTTTAGAAAACCAATGTTTCTCTGCATACTCGGTATCTACGTCAAGCGAATCACATGGTGAAGTTTGCAATGCAGTGACTTTCTATCTGAATTCTTACCCTCAATTGTTAGGGAATACTACTAATTTGACTAATAAAAGCGGATCGAAACAACCAAGAGAAACAAATCTTTTTTTCGTGAATAACCTTGATGGTGAATATGCAGAAACAACAGGCTGGAGTGATGTACCAAATGGTGCGTTTAAAGAATTTGGTTATGCTTCTTTCTTCTACAACATTGGCTTTGGCTCAAAAGAATATGATTTAGGTTCCAAACAACAAAAAACAGGAACTGCTACAGACGGAGATTATTATTCTATTGCATATCCATACAACGATACTTATAAGTTGGAGTTTAACTTAAATCCTGAAAAGAAATATAGATCATACGATGGTACAGACCATTATTTTACAGGTTTTGATAATACTAATTATGAGAATTTTTCAGAACCCACATACGATGGCTCAAAACTTACTGCCGGATTTTCGAGTACCCGTTCTTCTAACAAATGCAAGTTGGAAGTAGTCTCAAAATTCGATGCACGTTTGGAATATCAGCAGCCCGAAGATAAAGACCAAATGCTTGATGTGGCAGATTTGGGTACTTATGCCCCTGAGAATCAGTGGCTGGAGCGTGCAAATAGTTTGGTGTTTGGCAAAGAGAAAGATAATAAATCCCCTGAGTTTGAATATACTAATAAAGGGACGACAGGTGCACCAGACGACCATCTTTCGACATTGACACCTCTCTATGTCGAGAAGATTATTGATAACGAGCAGTATCAGTTCTTCAGTATGCCTTTCGATGTGAATATCGACGATATTACAGTTGAATACTACGAGCTTTATCAGAAATCAGGCGATGACTGGACCAAAATTGATTTCAATGGAATGTGGGAATGTAATAATGATTTTAAACTGCCAATTCTCAATAGTGACTTTGCTGAAGGAATGACGATTGACAATGATAGATACGTAATATATGAATACACTGGTCAGGATAATGTGACGGGAGGTGGAGCTCAATATGCACAAGTGATGTCCGGAACATTGATGGCTAATAAAGGTTATGCTTTTGTGATAGCAGAGAGTGACAACAACTATGCTAAGAATATGAATGGTGATGATTACGAACTGAAGTATAAGGTAACCGCTGTCATAAGATTCAAGGATGCAAGAGGCAATAATTCGAAAAACATTTATATAAATACTTTTGATAAATTCCAGTACACTCAAGCTTCACAATCTGGCAGCCAGACGACCTCATCAAATAATAATGGTCTTCCAGGAAGTGCTGTAACAAGTGGTGACAAGATTCAATTTCCTATCCTGTTCCAGTCAGGACCAACAGATAAAGAAAAGCTACAAAACAGGAACTGGAATCTTGTTGGCAATCCTTTCTTCCACACTGTCAAGGGATCGGCTTTCGGTAAATATGTTACCACGATAGGTGCTGATAATGCGAATACAACGCAAGAATCTTATGTAAATAAGCACGTTGCACATCATTCCAAGTATGATAATGAAAAAATTCCATCCATTCAACCATTCCAGACTTTCTTTATTCAGGCTGATGATGTTGCAGATGAAGCTGGGGGTACTTCGTTGCTTCCTATAGAGATTAACCCGGCAGAGAATGGCGATCAGTCTCCTTCACAATCTATTGCCTATGCGCCAGTTAACGACCGTACTGAAGTCGTTTCTGTAAACATACTCTTGAGAGATACGGTCAACGATTTCACTGCTGTAATCAATGCTGATTCCCGCGGCAGGGAATTCAGGATTGGAGATGACCTCGGCAAGATGTTCAACCCATGCGCACAGATTTTCACATATTGCGACAGCGTTAAGTGTGTCTTCAAGGAACTCGATGTGCGCAATGACTCGTCACTTCGTATAATTCCTCTTGGCGTGCGTATTGTCGAGGAAGGTGACTATACTTTCGCAATCGATGATTCCCGCCACTATTTCCATGGTGCTGTTCTCCTTCACGACAAGACGCTTAACCAGTATCACAACCTCAACCTGCAAGGTACTTCCCAGATTCACCTGACAGCAGGGACAGACCTGGAGCGTTTTGAATTGGTTCTTGAGCCTTCCGAAATCCCGGCAGGTGAAGAGGCGATTGTCGGTACTTCCGAGACACTCGATGCATACGTCTATGACGGACGCTTGGTTGTCGAGAATATCGAAGATGGCTCAACCCTCTCGATATTCGATGCCTCTGGCCGTATGCTTTACTCTGCTCCTGCAGCAGGCAGCTTCGACTACGATTTCGGTGTCCGTGGCGTTTACATGGTTGTCGTGAGCGGCAATACGACTGGTTCAATCAAGGTGGTTTATTAATATGATAAATAAGACAAGACAATGAAACATACACTTCGCTTTCTGATGGTTTCCCTCTGCCTGGTGTTCAGCATCTCGGCTTTTGCCGACAGAAGGGGCGCAGACCTTTTCAAGCCTGCCGGCAACAGGACTTCACCTTCGCAGTGGACAAGGTCCAATTCGGGCAACAATTTCTCCTATTCCCGTTATGGCGGACGGTCATATTCCGGCTATTCCAACCCATACGGACAGCAGCCTGCCGTAGGCCGCAGCAGTTTCTATGGCTCCTCGGATGACCAGTCGGCATACACCGGCTATACAGGCCAGCAGTATGCAACAGACGATTTCCTCCAGGGCGAAAACGGTCTGGGTGGACCTCAGCATATAAAACGTGGTGCTACTCCAGGCGGTACAGAAGGACCAAATGTCTTCAATCCTGGCGATGGAGCTCCAGTGGGTGATGCCCTTCCATGCCTTCTGTTGCTGGCTGCAGTTTTTGTGGCATATAAAAGCCGCAGGAAACTTGCAGGTCTCTTGTCACGCTGATGATGCCCGGTACATAATTGATAATATTCAAGGTTGGAGATGCTTGCATTCCCAACCTTGAATATGTTGCAAGTCTGATATTCCTTTTTTTGAAAACTTAATTTTCATTTTGATATGATTAAAAAACTTTTCTTGCCACTTTTCGTATCTGTGGCCATCGTTTTTGCCGCCTGCAATGGCGAGCAGAAGCCCGCAAAGCATTATTGCGAGACTACCCAGGAACTGATCGACATGGTCGAGGCTGACCCTCAGCTGAAAGCAATGCTCGAGAAATCCATCGCCCGTGCTGCCGAGATCAACCCGGACACGGTCACAAACCCTGTGCGTACGCTCGAACAGTATTACGACTTCATCGAGTATGCAATGACGGCAATGCCTTGGTCTATTACCCAGTGCCCTGAAAGCTGGTCTATTTTCGACCAGATTGACCAGAGCCTGAACTATTTCTATTTCATCAACGACATCCCTCTCGAAGAGCTGGAGGGCAAGGGGCTCTACAACAATTCTCTCCAGTATTACGGCAAATACCGTGAATGGCTCATACGTTATGCCAAGGACTGGGGCGCTTATCTTTCTACCCCTGATTCGTGGAACGACGAGATGACGGCTTTGATTATGTCTCAGCCTCAGTTCGGATTGCAGAACGGTTGGTACGAGGACCCTTCAAACTGGCATAGCTTCAACGACTTCTTCTGCCGTAACCTGAAAGACTCTGCAGCACGTCCCGTGGCTTCGCCAGACGATGATGCCCTCGTGATATCGCCTGCCGATTCTGAACCTCAGGGCAAATGGGCGGTTGACGAAAACTCTGACATTGTCCAGCACGACAGCGTCGTCATCAAGTCAAAAGCCTTCAACTCCGTAGCCGACCTTATAGGCCCAGAAAGCGAATACCGTGAAGCCTTTGCAGGTGGAACGCTGATTCATCAGTTCCTCAATGTGCACGACTATCACCGCTACCATTTCCCAATGTCAGGCAAGATTGTGGAGATGAAGACCATTGCACAGGATGATGCCGTGGGTGGAGTCGTGACATGGCATCCTGAGTCCGGCCGCTACCTCCTCTCTTGCGACGTTCCTGGCTGGCAGATGATAGAGACACGTACATGCCTCATCCTCGAAACGGAGAAGTTTGGCCTCGTGGCACTCCTGCCTATCGGCATGTCGCAGGTCAGTTCCGTAAACTACGAGCCAGACCTCAAGGTGGGTGACGTGGTTAAGAAGGGCGACCCGCTTGGCTACTTCCTGTTCGGAGGCTCCGACTTTGCCATCGTTTTCCAGAAAGGTGTGGAGGTTGAAATGATAAACCCTCCATTCCAGCACATGCTTTTCGGCGAGCCGATGGCCAGATTGTCCAGAAAATAAAGTATTCAGCCTTTCAAATCAGCGGGACGGTTCTCCGATTGACAAGTCAATCAAAGAACCGTCCCGCTGATTTTCGCGAAAACCTTTGGCAGTCTCAAAAAAATATCGTACCTTTGCAGCGTGATTTTGCGTATCCCCAATTATGATTAGCAAGTACAAATACCCTGTTGATTCTGACCAGTTTGAAAGCATACGTGAACGTGGCAAGGTTTATGTCGATAAGACTGATATGGTTTTCCGTCTGGTCGATACATACGACTATGTTTTCCTTGCCAGACCTCGACGTTTCGGCAAGTCTTTGCTCTGCAATACCTTTAAAGCCTATTTCCAGGGGAAAAAGGAACTCTTCGACGGCTTGGCAATCGCATCTTTGGAAAGAGAGTGGAAACAGTATCCTGTGTTCCATTTCAAGATGAGTGGATTGAAGAACCTCTCCATCGAGAATGCCAAAGCCAAACTGGGTGAGTTCATCTCGTATCAGGAAAAGGGATATGGAACTACTGACCCATCTCTCTCTCCAGGAACTCGTTTCGCCAGATTGCTGCAAAATGCCCACTCAATGACCGGAATGAAGGTTGTCGTGCTTATTGATGAGTATGACACACCAATAGTGAACCTCCTTGATAAATTGGATGAACGCAACGCAATGCGTACAATGCTACGTGAATTCTACCAGGTCCTGAAGGACGAGGGTGAGCATATACGCTTCGTATTCATGACAGGAATCACTCGTTTCTCGCAACTCAGCATATTCTCAGAACTCAATAACCTGAAGAACATATCAATGCTTCAAGAGTATTCCGGCCTTTGCGGAATAACGAGAACTGAACTGGAAACAACAATGAGGCCTCATGTCGCAGAGTTTGCGGAAAGGCTTGGCTGTCCGGTGGAGGAGGCATACGCCATGTTGCGAGAGAATTACGACGGATATCACTTCTGCGAAAATGGCGAGGATGTATATGCGCCATACAGCCTGCTGAATGCACTGAATGACGGAAAGATACAGGAATACTGGTTCAAGGCTGCCACACCTTCTTCGCTTATCGAGAACCTGAGACGCTATCCAGCTACCACACCTTTGCAATATGACGGTATTCAGGTTGATCTGGATGCTTTTGACATCTCGTGTGAGGATGCCTCTACTCCCATGCCCCTGCTATATCAAAGTGGTTACCTGAGCATTGATGCTTACGACAGGCTCAACGATGTCTATACGTTGCATTTCCCTAACAAGGAGGTTCGCAATGGAATGATAAAGAACCTGATGCCTACCGTGATGAAACAGTCGTCTGAGGACACGGATGCCTTGGTCATTAAGATGTCGCAAAACATCAATGACGGAAATCTTTCTGCTGCATTGCTCTGCCTTCGCTCATACATTGCGGGCATACCATACGACATAATAACTAAGGAAGAATGGGACAATAAGGAGAAACGTGAAGCGTTCTTCAAGCTTCTTCTCTATATGTCTTTCTCAATGCTGAATAGCCGCATCTCGTGCGAACACAAATGTATCCTTGGTCGTGCAGATGTTGTTGTCAGGACAAAGACAGACATCTTTGTCTTGGAACTTAAGGTTGACGATGCAGTGGATAATGCCTTGGCACAGATAGACGATAAGGACTATGCCATTCAATGGTCTGACGACGGCCGTCGCATTTTCAGGTGTGGCGTGAGAATAGACTCGGGAAAACGCAATCTCACTCACTGGCGTATAATAGATCAGTCTGGCGACACAATCGACGAACAAATATTCGAATAAATCAGCGAGAATCATCGACAGTCTCAAAAAAATATCGTACCTTTGCAAAAATTTTGCGAATGTCGGCTGCACTCGGCATAGCCCAAACAAGTTTGGCTCTGCTCTCATTTGCACGACCTTATGTTGCGAGAAAGTCTTGAGGCAATGGGTGGCATTCATGAACGCATTGGCCTTTGCTTTCAGTATGGCGATGTCTATGTTGCGGGTCAGGCAGCCCCAGTCAACGAACAGCTCGACGTATTTGGCCACTCCGCCAGTTATCATGAAGAGTGTCAGCAAGTCGTCTGCCTGAAATCACCGTGAATTGCGCAACTGCAAAGGTAATGCTTTTTTTCTGACACGCAGGTTGCTTTTTCTGACAATTTTTAATGTGGGGTGGAGTTATTATAAAAAAAGCCGTCATTCAGAGATTTTTCCGAATGACGGCTTTCAATTCTCAATTCTCAATTCTCAATTTTTCGGAGAAATGATCTCCGTCTTGGTGAGGGTGAACTCGCGGTCGATGTCCTGATGGACGAGCTTATAGACGCTGGAGATGCTCAACTCGGTGTCGCTGACCGTTGACTGGTAGTTTCGTGGGTAGGTGTATTCGCCGTTGTTGGTTGCGATGACATTCTTGCCATCCATCACCTGGATGTCGTAGGTGGCATTCATCTTGTGGTAGCATACTCCCACAAGGTCAAACTCCTCGTCGCATACTGCCTCGGTACGCAGGACAGCCTTCTCGTTGATTGGAAACTCGACGGTGACGCTTGGCTTGTCGGCCGAGATTACGTCCAGCACTTTGTCGTCAACCATGACGTTGACCTTGACGAAATAGCGGTATGTGCCTTCCAGATTGATTGTGATCCGTGCATGGCCATATTCGCCCTTGAACTTGCTGCAACCTGTAAATATCGCAGATACTGCCAGCAAAACCAGAAATAAAGTGTGCTTTTTCATATTGGTTTTAGTGTTGTTGTTTTTCTGTCTGCAAAGGTAGGCATTATTTATGACATGGCAAAATATTTTGTGCAAAAAAAAATGTTAATATATTTTGCTAAAAAGAGCGTTTTTTGTAACTTTGCACCCAAAATTCATGGAATGTATGGTAAGCATAATTATGGGCAGCACATCCGACCTTCCGGTGATGGAGAAGGCTGCAAAGATACTTGACGAGTTTGGTATAGATTTCGAAATGACGGCTCTGTCGGCACACCGTACGCCTGGCGAGGTGGAGGAGTTTGCACGTGGTGCTGAGGGTCGTGGAGTTCAAGTGATTATAGCAGGTGCAGGCATGGCAGCAGCCTTGCCTGGGGTTATTGCCGCAAACACGGCCGTGCCTGTGATTGGAGTGCCTATCTCGAGTACGCTTCAGGGCATGGATGCCTTGCTCGCCATAGTGCAGATGCCTCCAGGAATACCTGTCGCAACCGTGGGAATTGACGGCGCGCAGAACGCAGGTTTGCTGGCTGTGCAGATGATTTCTGTTGGCAATGCAGAACTGAGAGCCCGCTTCAATGCCTACAAAGAGGGTCTGAAAGCCAAAATTGTTAAAGCGAACGCCTTGCTGGCCGAGGTGAAATATGCCCATAAAATCAATTGATAACCCAAAAACAGATTACGATATGAAATACAGGATTTCTGTAGAAAAGAAAGAGGAATTCAGAGTTGAGGCCCATTCGCTCGAAGCCGAACTTAACGAGGCGTTGGGATTGAAGGTCAAAGGCCTGCGTATCATCAATATCTATGATGTCGAGGGTTTCACTCCCCAGTTGATTGACAAATGCAAGTATGGCGTGTTCGGCGAGATGGCTACTGACATGGTGGCTGTGCTCGACGAGCATGAGGCTCTGATGGAGACGCTGGTGGCTACAAACCCGATATTTGCCGAACAGTCCAACGTGGGTTCTTGTTTTGCCATCGAATCGCTGCCAGGACAGTTCGACCAGCGTGCGGCTTCGGCTGTCGATTGCGTGCACCTGATTGACCCAAAGGCTGACGTGAAGATATTTCCTGCCCGCCTGCTGGTTTTCCCAAAAAAACTGAGTGCCGCAAAACTGGAAGCTGTCAAGAAATACTGCATCAACAAGGTGGAATGCCGCGAGAAGAACCTCCGCAAGGTGGGGCAGGTGATGGCCCCACACGAGGAAATGCCTATCCGTGAGTTCGTAGAGGGATTCCGCGAGATGAACAGCCGCCAGCTGAAAAACATCATCAAAACCCGAGGCCTTGCGATAAACGAGGCTGACTTGCAGTGTATCCAGGATTATTTCAAGACCGAGTCGCGCGAACCTACCGTCACTGAACTCATGATTCTCGACACTTACTGGTCCGACCACTGCAGACATACGACTTTCAATACCGTAATAGACGAACTGGAAATCGAGGACTCTTTCATCAAGGACGAGATAAGCGGAATGTTCCGCCGTTACAGGACTATGCGCCGTTCGCTCGGCCGCGACGACCGTGACATAACCCTCATGGACATGGGTACCATCGGCGCAAAGTGGTTGCGCAAGAATGGTATGCTTGAAGACCTTGAGGTGAGCGAGGAGAATAATGCCTGCTCAATCTATGTGACGGTGAACGTGCGCAAGAAGAATGACGTGAAACCAGAGAAATGGCTCCTGCAGTTCAAGAACGAGACTCACAACCACCCAACTGAGATTGAACCTTTCGGAGGTGCAGCAACTTGTCTCGGTGGCGCAATACGTGACCCTCTTTCC
The DNA here is from genome assembly GCA_045600865.1 of Candidatus Aphodosoma sp. Taxonomy (GTDB): domain Bacteria; phylum Bacteroidota; class Bacteroidia; order Bacteroidales; family Paludibacteraceae; genus Aphodosoma. Next base: position 23,975 of record JAZRYS010000060.1, on the reverse strand, counting down.
GGCCGTGCCTACGTATATCAGGCTATGCGCATAACTGGTGCGGCTGACATTTACAAGCCTGTCAGCGAGACTATGCCCGGCAAGCTGCCTCAGCGCATAATCTCGAAGAAAGCTGCACAAGGTTACTCGTCTTACGGCAATCAGATAGGTCTGGCAACAACTTACGTCCGCGAGATCTACCACCCAGACTATGTGGCAAAGCGCATGGAAGTGGGTGCAGTCGTGGGTGCATCGAAGGCAGAAGACGTTGTCCGCAAATCGCCTAAGAAGGGAGACGTGGTGCTGATGTTCGGCGGCCGTACAGGCCGTGACGGTGTCGGCGGTGCAAGTGGCTCTTCGAAGAAACATGACGACCACTCACTCGAAACCTGCGGCAGCGAGGTGCAGAAGGGCAATGCGCCAGAGGAGCGCAAGATTCAGCGTCTGATGCGCAGGGCTGATGTCACTTCGCTCATCAAGAAAGCCAACGACTTCGGTGCAGGTGGCGTTTCCGTTGCTGTTGGTGAACTGGCTGACGGATTGGATATCTTCCTCGACAGGGTGAAGACCAAATATGACGGACTCTCGACCACAGAGCTGGCAATATCAGAGAGCCAGGAGCGTATGGCCGTTGTGGTTGAAAAGAGAAATGTGGAGAAGTTCAAGAATCTCTGCGCCGAGGAGAATCTTGAAGTCGTGCATATAGCCGACGTTACGGACACAAACAGAATGAGAATATTCTATGGCGGGCAGCTGATTGTTGACCTCCGCCGTGACTTCATAGACACTGCCGGTGCCAAGCGTCACACTAAAGTGAAGATTGGTGCTGTCGAACAGGTGAACCCTTTCATCCGCAACGTTGAAGGCACGACACTGTCGGACAAGGTGCTCAATAACCTGCGTGACGTCAATGTGCAGAGCCAGAAAGGCATGGTCGAGATGTTTGACTCTACTATTGGCGCTTCTACCGTCCTGATGCCTTACGGCGGCAAACTGCAGAGGTCGGAATCTCAGGTGTCTGTCCAGAAACTTCCTGTCCTCGACGGAACCACTAACGATGCCTCGATGATGGCTTTCGGCTTTGACCCTTACCTGTCGAAGTGGAGCCCTTACCATGGTGCCGTATATGCTGTGCTTGATGCCTGTGCAAAGGTGGTTGCCGCAGGTGGCGACTACCAGAAGATGAGATTCTCGTTCCAGGAGTATTTCCAGAAGATGACAGACGAGAAGGCCTGGGGTCTGCCTGCTGCAGCATTGCTTGGCGCATTGCGTATGCAGCGTGAACTGAAATTGCCTTCAATCGGTGGAAAGGACTCGATGAGTGGCACTTTCGACGATATAAACGTGCCTCCTACCCTTATTGCCTTCGGCATAACGATGGTTGATGCCTCGAAGGTGATTTCCACTGACTTTTACAAGGAGCCTCGCAAAACGAAATATGTGTATCTCTTGCGCCACAGGCCATTGAAGAATTTCCTGCCTGACATCAATTCTGTCAAGGCAAACTTCAACATGATGCACCAACTTATCATTGATGACAAGGTGGATGCAGCATACGCAATAGGCCGTGGAGGTCTGGCAGAAGCACTCTGCAAGATGGGCTTCGGCTCTAACGTCGGAGCAAACATCATCTGGAAGGACAAGAACCTCTTTACGACTTCGTATGGCAGTTTCCTGTTCACTTCGGAAGACCCTAACCTCACGGCTGTGAAAATCGGTGAGCTGCGCAACGACTCCCGCCTGTTCATAAACGAGGCAGAGGTTGACCTTGAAGAGGCATATCATGTAAACATGGAAAGATTCAACACCATATACCCTGACAATGTCAAGGAGGAAATGTCTCAGACAAATGCAATAGCGATTGAACGTCCTAAGTTGCGTGCTCCTTTGCAGGTGCTGAATCCTGTGGTTTATATCCCTATCTTCCCAGGAACTAACTGCGATTATGACCTGATGCGCGCTTTCCAGCAGGCTGGCGCTACAGTGAAGACTTCTGTCTTCAGGAACCTCACCCCAGAGGACATCAACAGGTCCATCGACGAGATGGCAGACAAGATGGCGCATTGCAATATCCTCGCCCTGGCTGGCGGATTCTCGTCGGGCGACGAGCCTGACGGTTCTGCAAAGTTCATCGCAACGGTGCTCAACAACGAGAAGATAGCTCACCAGATTGACAGCCTGCTCGACCGCAAATGCCTGATTCTCGGTATATGCAACGGTTTCCAGGCTCTCGTGAAGTCCGGCCTGCTGCCTTACGGCCGTCTCGGACAGCTGACTCACAATTCGCCTACGCTTTTCCGCAACGATTGCAACCGCCATATATCACAGATGGTTACAACCCGTGTGCAGTCTTTGCAGTCTCCTTGGCTGCAGAGTTTCAGACTCGGTGAGGAACATACCATAGCAATATCTCATGGTGAGGGCAAGTTCGTATGTTCCAAAGAGATGTGGCGCAAGCTCATCAACAACAACCAGGTGGCTTTCCAATACGTTGAAAACCCTAATGGCTCTGTATGCGGCATCGAGGGCATCATCTCGCAGGATGGCTTGATTCTCGGCAAGATGGGACATAGCGAACGTCGTGGGGAAAACCTCTACCAGAACATTCAGGGCAACCTGAACCAGGATATTTTCAAGAATGCAGTTGACTATTTTCGCAACAAGTGATTATGGAGATAATATCAGAAGGCAAATCCAGACAGGTGCGCTCCACTGACGTGGAGGATGAGGTGCTGGTGGAACATAAGGATCAGGCTTCTGCCTATAATGGCATAAAGATGGCTGTCATCCCGGGCAAAGGCATCATGGTGAACAAGATCTCATCACTCCTTTATCTGGCTCTCGAAAAGGCTGGCGTGGATACCCATTTCATACGTATGGTGGATGAGCGTCAGCAGCTCTGCCGTAAGGTCAGGCCTATCAGACTGGAGTTCATCGTGCGTAACTATGCCGCCGGCGACATGACTCAGCGTCTATACATCGAGACCGGAACAAAACTGCCATTCCCCGTGTTTGAGGTCTGCTACAAGGACGACAAACTGGACGACCCGTTGATTAACGAGTCGTACTGCACAGCCCTCGGGCTATGTACGGAACAGGAGATGGAGGTGATAAAATCCAAGGTGATGAAAATAAACAGCGTGCTGGTTGACCTTTTCTCGAAGGTGGGTATCGTGCTGGTGGATTTCAAGGTGGAATTCGGACGTACAGAGGATGGCCGTCTGCTGATGTGCGACGAGCTGAGCCCTGACTCATGCCGCCTTTGGGATGCAACGACCATGGATTCTCTGGACCGCGACAGGTTCCGCTATGACCTTGGCAATGTAGGCGAGGCTTACGAGGATGTGCTGAACAGACTCTCTAAAATAATCTGAAACTGATAACTAAAACAATATTATGCAAGCAATAACTAAGACTGATTTCTCCTTCAAGGGACAGAAGGGTGTCTATAACGGCAAGGTCAGGGATGTCTATTTCCTGGAAAACGGCAAACTGGCAATGGTGGTTACTGACCGTATCTCGGCTTTCGACGTGATACTGCCAAAGGGAATCCCTTTCAAGGGTCAGGTGCTCAACCAGATTGCATCAAAGTTCCTGGACGAGACTCGCGACATCTGCCCTAACTGGAAAGTGGTGACTCCCGACCCTATGGTGACTGTCGGGTTGTCATGCAAGGGCTACCCTGTAGAGATGATTGTACGCGGGTACCTCTGCGGCAGCGCATGGCGTGCCTACAAAGGCGGAGTACGCGAGATTTGTGGCGTGAAACTGCCCGACGGTATGCGCGAGAACGAGAAGTTCCCTACACCGATAATCACTCCTACCACTAAGGCTGAGATTGGTGACCACGATGAGGATATCTCTCGCGAGGAAATCATTGCAAAGGGTCTCGTGCCTGAAAAGGAATACCTGCTGCTTGAGAAATACGCATTGGCTCTCTTCCAGCGTGGAACTGAGATTGCCGCCAAGCGTGGACTGATTCTCGTTGACACAAAATATGAGTTCGGCACCTACAATGGCGAGGTCTATCTGATGGACGAGGTGCATACGCCTGACTCTTCACGCTATTTCTATTCCGAGGGCTATGAGGAGAAGTTCGCAAAGGGCGAGCCTCAGCGTCAACTCTCGAAGGAGTTCGTGCGTGAATGGCTGATGGAGAATGGTTTCCAAGGCAAGGAAGGCCAGAAGGTGCCAGAGATGACTGATGCTGTGGTTAACGGCATTACGGACAGGTACTGCGAACTCTACGAGTCGATAATCGGCGAGAAGTTCGACCGCAGTGCATCACTGAGCGAGGCTGACATCCTGACTCGCATCGAGAAGAATGTAAGTTCGGCAATTTAATGAAATAAAGTATGTCTGGAGAGATTCATGAGGAGTGTGGTGTGTTTGGTGTGTTTGATGTGGAGAATGCGTCACAACTGGCTTATTATGGCCTTCATGCACTGCAGCACAGAGGCCAGGAGGCTTGTGGCATCGTGAGTGTGGACGACAAAGGCGAGTTCTCAAGGGTGAAGGGTGAGGGCCTCGTGACAGAGGTGTTCAACAAACGTAACCTTGCAACCCTGAGCGGCCGCTATTCAATAGCACATGTGCGTTACGCTACTGCCGGTGGCGGCGGACTGGATAACGTGCAGCCTTTCCTTTTCCATCACCATGCAGGTAACTTTGCATTGTGCCATAACGGCAATCTGGTCAACTCGAACCAGTTGAAACGCTATCTGGAAGACCGTGGAACATTGTTCCAGTCAACCTCCGACAGCGAGTTGCTGGCCCATCTGGTCAAGAGCACGAGAATGAGAGGCGACCATTTCCACGATAACCCAAAATATCCAATGCTGGCACCTATCTCGTCGGCACTGAACATGATTGAGGGTGCTTTCTCTTTTCTGGTGCTGACTCCTGATGCTCTTTACTGTATGCGCGACAAATATGGATTGCGCCCTCTCTCGATAGGCAAGCTGGGTGGTGGCTATGTGGTCTGCTCTGAGACTTGCGCCCTCGATACAGTGGGTGCCGAGTTCATCAGAGACGTTGAACCGGGCGAGATTATCGTGATTGACAAGGGTGGCTTGCATACTACCCATTATTCTGCTTTCCATCATCACTATATGTGTGCAATGGAATATGTCTATTTCGCACGTCCTGACAGCGATATTGATGGTAATAACGTCCATGCCTACCGCAAACAGTCGGGCAGGATTCTTTATCAGGAATCGCCTGCCGATGCAGATATCGTTGTCGGTGTTCCGGACTCTTCGCTCTCTGCAGCCATGGGCTATTCTGAGGAGAGCGGAATCCCTTACGAAATGGGACTTGTGAAAAACAAGTATATTGGCCGTACCTTTATCCAGCCTACTCAGGAACTGCGTGACCAAGGCGTGCGCATGAAACTTTCGGCTGTGCGTTCGATAGTCAAGGATAAGAGGGTAGTGGTGATTGATGACTCTATTGTCCGCGGCACGACATCCAGACGTATCGTGAACATGCTGAAAGAGGCAGGGGCGACAGAGGTGCACATGCGTATCGCTTCTCCGCCATACGCTCATCCATGTTACTATGGCGTAGATACATCAACTATCGAAGAACTGATTTCTGCACGCCTTTCGGTGGATGAGTTGTGCAAGAAAATAGGTGCAGATTCTCTGGCTTTCCTTTCGCATGAGGGTTTGTATAAGAGTGGCAACAGAACAGAACTCTGTACGGCCTGCTTCTCGGGAAACTATCCAACTTCTTTATACTAGAGGATCTAGAAAATCTAGAGGATCTAGAGGATCTAGAAGCTCTAGAAAATCTAGAAGCTCTAGAGAATCTATAATTAAATAGAAAAAATTAAAAACAATATAATATGGCAGAATCATACGAAAAAGCGGGGGTAAACCTCGAAGCAGGTTATGAGGTTGTTCGCAGAATCAAGAAGCACGTTGCTTCGACTGCACGTTCAGGCATGATGGGCAACATAGGTGCTTTCGGCGGAATGTTTGACCTCGCATCATTGAATTATAAGGAGCCTGTGCTTGTCAGTGGCACCGACGGTGTTGGTACAAAACTGAAACTTGCTTTCGCTATGGATAAGCATGATACCATTGGTATTGATGCTGTTGCAATGTGCGTCAATGACGTTTTGGCTCAGGGTGCAGAACCATTGTTCTTTCTTGACTACGTGGCAGTAGGCGCAAACGAACCTGCCAAGATTGAGGCGATAGTTGCAGGTGTGGCAGAGGGTTGCCGTCAGTCGGGTTGTGCACTTATCGGTGGCGAGACTGCCGAGATGCCTGGCATGTATGGCGATGGCGAGTATGATATTGCAGGTTTCACCTGTGGCGTTGTCGAGAAGTCAAAGCTTATCGATTGCTCGAAGGTCAAGGCTGGTGACGTTCTTGTGGGTATCGCTTCTACTGGAGTGCATTCCAATGGGTTCAGCCTTGTGCGCAAGGTGCTCCGTGATGCAAATATCGACCTTATGAGCGATTTTGGCGACGGACGCAAAGTCGGTGAGGTTCTGCTCGTACCTACCCGCATATACGTGAAGCAGGTGCTTGACGTAATACGCAACTGCGACGTTCATGGTGTGGCTCACATCACTGGTGGCGGCTTTGACGAGAACATCCCAAGAATACTCCACGAGGGTCAGGGTATAGAGGTTAAAGAGGGTAGTTGGGAAATTCTGCCAGTATTCAACTTCCTCGAGAAGAACGGAAAGATTCCTCACCGCGAGATGTTCAACATCTTCAATATGGGTATAGGTATGGTGCTTGCCATGGATGCTTCGGAAGCTGACAAGGCCATCGAGATACTGAAAAGCCATGGTGACAAGGCTACAGTGATAGGCAAAGTAACTGATAAATCGGGAGTTAGTATAATATAGAAAGACCAGAAGTTATAGATTATCTATAACTTCTGGAATAATATAATATGAAAGCTGCAATTTTCGCTTCTGGCTCTGGTACCAATTTCGAGGCTATAGTCGAATCACATATAGAGGGCTTAGAAATTGCCCTGATGGTATGTGATGTTCAAGGCGCAAAGGTCATTGACCGTGCCGCCAGACTGGGTGTAAAGACCCTTGTGGTCTCTCCGAAGGAGTGCGGCTCGAAGGCTGAATACGAGAAACGTGTACTCGGTGTCTTGCGTGAGGAGCAAATTAATTTCATCTGCCTTGCAGGATATATGCGTATAGTCGGTGAGATTCTGTATGAGGCATACAAAGGCAGAATATTGAATATTCACCCTGCATTGCTCCCTTCTTTCAAAGGTGCACATGCCATTGATGACGCATTCAATTTTGGCGTCAAGGTCTTTGGCGTGACTGTCCATCTGATTGACCTGACGATTGACGGAGGTGTGATTCTCGGCCAAAAGGCTTTTGAATATCATGGCAATGACCGTGATGAGGTAGAAGCAAAAATACATGAGATAGAGCATGTTCTCTATCCCGAAGTTATTAAAGAATTTATTAAAACATTATGAGAGCATTAGTTAGTGTTTCTGATAAAACCGGTCTTGTGCCTTTTGTAAAGGCTCTGAAAGAACTGGGCTGGGATATAATAGCCACTGGCGGCACGATGAAGTTGTTGCAGGAAAGTGGCATAAAGGTGATAAATATAAGTGAAGTGACTGGCTTTCCAGAGATATGCGACGGCCGTGTGAAGACCCTTCACCCAAAGGTTCATGGCGGTCTGCTTGCCCGTCGTGACCTTCAGAGTCACCTTGATGCCTTGAAGGAGAACAACATTGAGTTCATAGACATGGTCTGCGTGAATCTCTATCCTTTCCGTCAGACTATCGCCAAGCCAAATGTAGAGTTCGCTGACGCCATAGAGAATATAGATATAGGCGGCCCTTCGATGCTTCGCTCCGCTGCAAAGAACTGTGCAGCAGTGACTGTCGTCTGCGACCCTAACGACTATGACAGAATAATCGAGGAGATAAAGGCAAACGGCAATACCACTCCTGAAACACGCCTGCAACTCTCTGCCAAGGCTTATACACACACAGCAGAGTACGATATGTGCATTGCCACTTATATGAGAAAGCAGGCTGGCTTGTCGGAGAAACTATTCCTTGAATATGATATTCTCCAGCCTTTGCGTTACGGCGAGAACCCTCACCAGAAGGCTAATTTCTATCGTCAGGATGGTGCCAATCCTAATTACTCTCTTGCATACGCCCGTCAGTTGCATGGCAAGGAGTTGTCGTATAACAATATTCAGGATGCCAATGCCGCATTGAATATAGTCCGTGATTTCCACGGCACTCCTTTCTGCGTCGGACTGAAGCACATGAATCCTTGTGGTGCAGCTATAGGCAAAGATGTCGTCGAGGCTTGGACAAGGGCTTACGAGGCTGACACTACTTCTATATTCGGCGGCATCGTTGCTACAAACCAGGAGATTACACTTGAGGTGGCTCAGCTGATGAAACCTATCTTCCTTGAGATTATCATGGCACCTAAGTTCTCGAAAGAGGCTTTTGACTTGTTGTCAACAAAGAAGAACATACGCCTGATTGAGGTGACTATGGACGCTGTTCCTGAAACTCCTGAGATGCAGTATAAATCAGTTGCTGGCGGTCTGCTTGCACAGGACGAAGATTTGGCAATGGCTAAGCTTGAGGACTCAATGACGGTTACAGAGAAACATGCAACTGCCGCTGAGATGATCGACCTCCAGTTTGGCTTGAAGATAGTAAAGCACGTGAAGTCCAACGCTATTGTGGTTGTCAAGAACGGACAGACCATTGGTGTCGGTGCTGGTCAGATGAACCGTGTAGGCTCTGCCGAGATTGCCTTGAAACAGGCTAAGGCAAACGGACATACTGAAGGTCTGATTCTGGCTTCTGATGCCTTCTTCCCATTCGACGACTGCGTGACACTGGCTCATCAGTATGGCGTTACTGCTATTGTACAGCCTGGTGGCTCAGTGCGTGATGAAGATTCTGTCAAGAAATGCAATGAATTGGGAGTTGCAATGCTTTTCTCAGGCAAACGCCATTTTAAACATTGATATATGAAAGTACTTGTAATAGGCGGAGGTGGTCGTGAACACGCAATAGTTCATGCCGTTTCCCGCTCGCCAAAAGTTGAGAAGATATATGCAGCCCCAGGCAATGCGGGCATAGCCGATCTGGCAGAGTGTGTGGCAATCAAAGATACAGACGTTGACGCTCTTGTCACATTTGCCTACAATAATAAAATTGACCTCACAATCGTAGGACCGGAGGCTTCTCTTGCCCTTGGCATAGTTGATGCCTTCGAGGTTCATGGATTGAAAATATTCGGCCCAAAGAAGGCCGCCGCACAGGTCGAGGCATCAAAGGACTGGGCAAAGAACGTGATGGTGAAATACGGTGTTCCTACAGCTCGTTTCCAGACCTTTACGGATTACGAAAAAGCATTGGAGTATATTCATAAAGACGGTGCCCCTATTGTGCTGAAATATGACGGCCTTGCAGCAGGAAAGGGCGTTGTCGTGGCTGAGACTATGGCTGAGGCAGAGGCTGCACTGAAAGATATGCTTCTGGATGAGGAGTTTGGAAAGGGTAGTGTGGTGATTGAAGAGTGTCTTAGAGGTACTGAATTCTCTTTCATGTGTCTGGTTGACGGCAAGAATGTATTGCCATTGCCAATAGCGAAAGACCATAAGCGTGCGTATGATGGCGACAAGGGTCCTAACACTGGAGGCATGGGTGCTGTGTCACCTGTTGCTCTTATACCTGATTCTGAGGTGGAATGGTCGTACAAGAACATAATGTGCCGTATGGCCGAGGCTATGGTGGCTGAGGGTTGTCCTTTCTCAGGACTGCTCTATGGCGGACTGATGCTGACCAAGGACGGCGTGAAGGTCATTGAGTTCAATGCCCGTTATGGTGACCCCGAGACTGAGGTTGTGCTGCCAAGAATAGAAAGCGATATGGCGGAGGCTATGTATGAGGTGGCATCTCATAACTTGCAGACAAAGAGTCTGAAGGTTTCATCAGAACTCTGCATAGGTGTGGTGATGGCATCAAATGGTTATCCTAAGTCATACGAGAAAGGTCATGATATTGAGTTGCCGGCATTGAATGATGGTGAGATAATCTATCACATGGGAACAAAACTTGCTGATGGCATACTGAAAACCAATGGTGGCCGTGTCCTAATGGTCGAAGCAATGGGCGCAACGCTGGCTGAAGCACGTAAGACAGTCTATGACAGACTGATAGCAGTGATTAAGTGCGATAATTTGTTTTACAGAAAAGATATAGCTAATTTTTAAGGAAATATATGGAAGTAATTTCAGGTAAGGTATTGGCAGCATCAATCAAGGAAAGACTGGCTGTCGATGTTAAGGAATTGGAACAGAAATACGGCCGCAAGCCAAACCTTGTGGTGATTCTTGTGGGTGATGATCCAGGCAGTAAATCATACGTTTCTGGCAAGACAAAGGCTGCTGATTTCATTGGTATGGAGAATACGTTGATTCGTATGGAAGATACAGTCACTCAGGATGAATTGCTCAATGTTGTAAACGAACTCAATGCCGATAAGAATGTGGATGGTATATTGGTTCAATTGCCTTTGCCAAAACACATTGACGAAGACTTGATTCTCAATACAATATCTCGCGACAAAGATGTTGACGGTTTTCATCAGATAAATGCTGCGGACTTGTTCCAGTCTCGTGTTAATCCGGCAACTGTTTTGCCATGTACACCTCATGGCGTAATCAAGATGCTTGAGGCTATGGGAGTTGAGATTCAGGGCAAGAATGCAGTGGTGATAGGCCGTAGCAATATAGTTGGTATGCCTGTCGCAAAGATGCTTCTGGATAAGAATGCAACTGTGACTATTTGCCATAGCCGTACAAAGAACCTTGCAGAAATGACACGTCAGGCTGATATCCTGATATCGGCAATTGGACGTCCAAAGTTTGTCAAGGAAGATATGGTGAAGGAGGGTGCCGTAGTTATTGATGTCGGCACATCAATGAATCCTGAGACTGGCAAGATTTGCGGTGACGTTGATTTTGATGCAGTTGCCCCTAAGACATCATTCATTACTCCTGTTCCTGGTGGCGTTGGCCCTATGACTATTGCTTGCCTGATGGAGAATACGGTCAATTGTTTCTTGCAGCATGTCAAGTGATAGGTGGAAACTCTACGATGAGTTTGCCGAAGGGAATGGTATGTCTGTAGATGAGGTGACGGACGATGTCGCAATAACCTCAATGACAGTTGAAAAGCGTCATCTTAATGGTGTGGGCGTCTGTCAAGGTGGGGCATTGTTTACACTGGCTGACCTTGCCATGGCTGCTGTCACAAACCAGAGAGGAATGTCTGTCTCTACAGATGCAAATATCCGCTTTTTGTCTGCCGCACGCGAAGGCGAAAGGCTTGTCTGCCGTGTAAGGTTGGTTAAGGATGGCCGTCTGCCTGTGCTGGACGGCGATATCCGGTGTGGCGATAGGGTGGTGGCGGTCGTTGGTGGCCGAGATTATAGGATAAATTAATAAAAGCGGTTCCGAAAAGGAACCGCTTTTATTTATGGTATCAGAAGCGATGAGTCGCCGTATGACAGAAACCTGTAATTGTTGTCTAAAGCATATTCATAAATAGTTCGCCATTTGTCTTCGCCAACGAAGGCTGCTATCAGCAGCAGCAATGTGGATTTCGGCTGATGGAAATTTGTAATCAGTTTGTTCACAACCCTGAATCTGTATGAAGGCACTATTATGATGCGTGTTTCGGCCTCAAGTGTTGGAAGGTTGTGCTTGTTAAGGTAATTGATAATGGCCTGTAGCACTGTCTCGACAGCAACCTCATCGACAGTGTCGTAAGGTTCCCATTGCTCTACCATAATCTCACGCTCCGTGTCATCTTTCATCAACCGAATTCCTATGTAGTAAAGAGATTCGAGTGTGCGGACAGAAGTCGTCCCGACAGCTACTATATGTCCGAGGTTCTTGATTAGCAATTCTATCGTCTGCTTGCGTACTGAGATTGTCTCTTTGTGCATTGGGTGGTTACCTATGGTCTCTGATTTCACAGGCTGGAATGTGCCAGCACCTACGTGCAGTGTCACTTCATCTTCGTTTACTCCTAAAAGCACCAGACGCCTGAGGACGTCTTTGGTGAAATGCAATCCTGCAGTAGGTGCTGCCACAGACCCATCCACTCTGGAATAGACAGTCTGGTATGTCTGGAGGTCTGACGCTTCGGTCTCTCTGTTCAAATAAGGAGGAATTGGCAACTCTCCGAAAGACTCTAAAAGTTCTCCGAAAGTGAACTTGTCGTTGTCCCATTTAAAATGGATGATGTTCGACATGCCTTCTTCCCTTGAAATACGGGTGGCAGTCAGCTCTATGATTTCGTTTTTTATTGTTACGTATGCACTCAGCGACCCCTCTTTCCATTTCTTTGAATTTCCGACAAGACATTCCCACTCGCATTCTTTAGTCGTCTGGAATGCCATTGCATAGTCAGCGGGCGCATGAGGCTCCAGACAGAATATTTCAACTGAGGCTCCAGTCTCCTTTTGGAAGTGTAACCTTGCATGTATTACACGTGTGTTGTTGTATATCAAGAGATCCCCTCGTTCCAATTCTTCATGAATATCATAAAAATGACGAGTTTTGCAATCTCCATGGCGGTAGATTAGTAATTGTGAGCTATCTCTCTGTTCTACAGGGTATTTTGCTATCCTTTCTTCTGGCAGTTCGTAGCTAAATTCTTCAATTCTGATTTCTTTTATAGAATTGTGCATTTTTTCCTTGAAAATTTTGGCAAAGGTAATAAAAATATTTGTATCTTTGCACTTTCAAAAGGAAAAAAGAATTGACAAGATGGAAAAAATAATATGTGATAACGTAAAATGCGCTGTTAGAGAGCTTTATGGATTGGAAATAGATGATGTGCAGTTGCAGAAGACACGCAGCGAGTTTGCGGGTGACGTCACTGTTGTGGTCTTTCCTTTCGTCAAAGCGGCGCGCAAGTCGCCTGATGCAGTAGGTCAGGAGGTGGGCGAGTACCTGAAATCCAAGTGTGATGTGGTGGCGGATTTCAATGTCGTAAAGGGTTTTCTGAATATAACGATAAACAAGGGATACTGGCTTGAACTGCTCAACCGTATAGATGCTGATGATTGCTGGGGACGTGTGAAAACTGCTGGTGACGCCCCTCTCATGATGGTGGAATACTCTTCGCCAAACACAAACAAGCCGCTCCATTTGGGTCACGTGCGCAACAACCTGCTTGGTTATTCAATTTCGCAGATTGAGGAAGCATGTGGCTGGAAGGTGGTGAAGACCAACATTGTCAACGACCGTGGTATCCATATATGCAAATCAATGCTGGCTTGGCTCCGCTGGGGTAATGGCGAGACTCCTGCCTCTTCTGGTATGAAGGGTGACCATCTGGTGGGTAAATATTACGTTGAATTCGACAAGCACTACCGTGAGGGATGGAAGGCCATGGTGGCTGAGGGTATGGAGGAAGAGGAGGCAAAACGTAAGGCTCCTCTCATGCAAGAGGCTCAGGCAATGTTGCTCAAGTGGGAGCAGAATGACCCAGAGGTGCGTAATCTCTGGACTATGATGAATGAGTGGGTTTATGCTGGATTTGACGAGACTTATAAACGTCTTGGTGTGGGTTTCGACAAGATTTATTATGAGTCTAATACTTATCTTGAGGGCAAATCTAAGGTGGAAGAAGGCTTGGCAAAAGGCATATTTTACCGTCGTCCCGACAATTCGGTATGGGCAGACCTTACAGCCGATGGCCTAGACGAGAAACTGCTGCTCCGTACTGACGGCACATCTGTCTATATGACTCAGGATATAGGTACCGCTAAGTTGCGTTATCAGGATTATCCTATTAAGAAGATGGTTTATGTTGTCGGAAATGAGCAGAATTACCATTTTCAGGTTCTTTCGCTTCTGCTCGACAAACTGGGCTTTGAATGGGGTAAGGAGTTGGTTCATTTCTCATACGGTATGGTGGAGCTGCCTAATGGCAAGATGAAAAGCCGTGAAGGTACTGTGGTTGATGCGGATGACCTTATGGATGAGATGATAGAACAGGCTCGTGCCACTTCTGCCGAACTCGGAAAACTGGATGGCCTGTCTGCTGATGAGGCTGCCGACATAAACCGCATGGTAGGTCTTGGTGCCTTGAAATATTTTATGCTTAAGGTTGACCCTCGCAAGAATATGATGTTCAACCCTGAGGAGTCTATTGACTTCAACGGAAACACTGGCCCTTTCATTCAATATACCAATGCCCGCATCAACTCACTCCTCCGCAAGGCAGGAGATACTGAGGCACTGAAAGCAGGTGTGTTGATGAATGACAAGGAGGTGGCTATAGTACAGATGCTTGCAAACTATCCAAATGTTGTCCGTCAGGCTGGTCAGGAATTCTCGCCTGCGCTGATTGCCAATTATACATACGACCTTGTGAAGGAATATAATGCTTATTATCAAGCTACTTCGGTGCTCAAAGAAGAGAATGCCGATGTAAGGAATATGCGTATCGTCCTTTCTCGCAGTGTAGGAAAGATAATACGCAGCGGTATGGCATTGCTTGGCATTGAAATGCCAGATAAGATGTAATAATATTGCTAATCAATTATTTATTAACTTTTTTATACTTAAAAAATTATGAACAAGAAATTCATGTTTGCCATCATGGCAATCGCTGCTGGATTGGTATTCGGTAGCTGCGCTCCAGAAGAGGAGCAGACAGAGGAAGTTGTTGAGACTGACACTGTTGCTGTTGACACTGTTGCAATCGACACTGTTGCTGTTGACACAGTAGTTGAAGAACCTGTTGCTCCAGCACCTAAGAAGGCTAAGGCTAAGAAACAAGAAGTAAAGGAAGAAGAGCCTGTTGCTGAAACACCAACTCAAACAGTTCCAAGAGTTGAGAAGAAGGTCGTTTCTAACGAGGGTGCTTTGAAGACTGCTAATGCTCCTCAGACTGTTGTCAATGGAAAGCCAGCAAGAAAAATTGACCAGGAGAAGACAGAAGAGCGCGATGCTAAGCAACCATTAAAGGCTGCTACTCCAATTAAGAAGTAATTTCTGAATATTCGTTTAGGCAGGCCATCATCAGATTCTTTCGATGACCTGCCTTTTTATTTCAATAAAAGAATCATTATTATGTTCGAAAAGATTGTTCAGTCTGTATATGATGTGATATGGAGTCCTGTCCTTGTAATTGTCCTTGTGGTTGCAGGCCTCTATTTTTCAATAAGGACTCGCTTTGTTCAGGTCCGCAAGTTCCGAACCATGTTGCGGTTGCTTTTTGCCAAAAACCAGAAAAAGGAAAATGGAGTCTCTTCGTTTCAGGCTTTTTGCATTGCTCTCTCAGGACGTGTCGGAACGGGTAATATAGTCGGAGTTGCCACTGCTATTGCATTTGGTGGCCCTGGAGCAATCTTTTGGATGTGGATAATAGCTTTTGTTGGAGCATCTACTGCCTATGTGGAGTCAACTCTTGCGCAAATGTATAAGTTCAGACACAACTCTGGCTATCGGGGTGGCCCGTTTTGTTATATTGAACAGGGACTCAACTGCAAGTGGCTTGCTATTGTCTTTGCTGTCTTCACAATTATCGGAATAGGTATCTTGTGCTCTCAGACTCAGTCTAATGGTATTGCAATGGCTGCCGAAAATGTCTTCAATATCCCTGTGTGGACAAGTGGCTTATTCATCACTATTCTTCTCGGAATTGTAATAATAGGTGGTGTCAAGCGAATTGTACTAGTTGCTGAGGCTGTCACACCATTCATGGCTATCATATATATTGTATTGAGTCTTGTTGTCATGGCAATCAATTGGCGTCAGATTCCAGAGGTGTTTGGACTCATCATCAGTGGTGCATTTGGCTTTTCTCAGATCGGAGGAGGCCTTCTTGGCTCAACCATTGCTATGGGTGTCAAGCGTGGACTATATTCCAATGAGGCAGGCGAGGGTACGGGTGCTATAGTCTCTGCCTCAGCTGACGTTGAACGCCCAGAACATCAGGGATTGGTTCAGGCTTTTTCGGTATATATTGACACATTGTTAGTATGTTCGGCTACCGCATTCATGATTCTGAGCACTGGAATGTACAATATCATTGATGCACAAACTGGAGAGGTGTTGCAACTCAATGCTCCTGAACTGGGCAATAATTATGTCGGATATACTCAGGCTGCTGTCAATTCCATATATCCGGGTTTTGGCCCATGGTTTGTGACGTGCGCTCTTTTCTTTTTTGTATTTACCACTCTCATGGCTTATTATTTCTATTCTGAGACCTGTATCATGTATCTCACTCAGGGAAAAAAGCGTGCTGAAAAGGTGTTGATTTGGATATTCCGTTTTGCAATTCTCGCTTCAGTCATGTTCGGTTCGCTTAAGAGTGCAGACTTGGCTTGGACTCTTGGCGATATCGGTATAGGCATGACAACGTGGATAAATGTCATAATAATTCTCATTCTTGCTCCAAAAGCAACAAAACTTTTGAAATAAAAAAGAGGCACTCTTTCAAACGAGTGCCTCTTTTCTGTTATTACATCTTGTGTTACATCTTAGCGCATTTCTTGCGGAGCCATTCTGTCTCCTCCGGGTTAAGTAGTGGCGACAGTTCCCTGAATACGTATGTGTGATAAGAGTTTATCTGTGCCAACTCGTCTGGTGTAAGCATCTCAACGTATATCGACTGTTTGTCGTATGGGAACAATGTCAGCGTGCGGAAATGCAGGAAGTGTGCAAACTCGTTCACGTTGTTCTCGTATTCAGTAACAGTCACTAAGTTCTCTATGCGAACACCATGTACTCCTGCACGATAAACGCCTGGTTCGTTGGATACTATCATGCCTGGTTTCAAGATTGCAGGCACTTCATTGAGACGGATTGACTGTGGACCCTCGTGGCAGTTCAGGAAGTGGCCTACACCATGTCCTGTGCCATGTCCGTAGTGCATCTCGTAGTTCCAGAGGAACTGACGTGCGAGTGCGTCAAGCTGTGCTCCACGTGTTCCGTAAGGGAAGAGCTGGTGGCCGAGTGCCAGATGACCTTTCAGTACTAATGTGTAATCCACCTTCATCTGCTCTGTTGGAGTGCCTAGTGCAACGGTACGTGTAATGTCGGTTGTGCCGGCGAATGGCTTGCCGTTCTCTTCGCCCATATACTGACCACCAGAGTCGAGAAGCAGGAAACTCTCAGGTTTCAGTGTCGCATTGCTCTCTTCGTCAGCCTCATAGTGAACTATTGCCCCGTGAGGGCCGTAACCTGCTATTGTGCCGAAACTCTCGTCCAATGCTCCCTGCTCACGGCGGAGTTCTCTAAGTTTGTCGCTTACGCTGATTTCAGTGAGTGTATGCTTTTGTTCCATCTCTTTTTCGAGCCACATAAAGAGGCGTGTCAGTGCCACACCGTCTCTGTGCATTGAGATGAATGTTCCTTCAAGCTCTTTCTCGTTCTTGATGCACTTGATTGCAAATACAGGAGAACCCATCTCGATAACCTTAACTCCTTCAGGGATAGCTTTATAGAGTGCATAGTTGCATTTTGCAGGGTCAATTGCTATGACATTTTCCTTTGTCAGTGACTTCAGTACGTTATAGGTCTCGCAGTAATTTTTTACGCCTACACCTGCCTTGCCTAAGTATTGACGCATCTCGTCAGTCACTTTTTCCTGCCAAGTGAATAGGGTGGCGTCAGCCATTGTTACTATGGCCATTGCTATGATTTCAGGGTTGTATGCTATGTCGCTTCCGCGCATGTTGTAGAGCCATGCAACGTCACCAAGGTCAGTCAGGAGCAGGGTGTTGACTTTTGCCTTCTTCATCTCCTCGCGTACACGACTGAGCTTGTGGTCTGTTGACTCGCCTGAGTAACGCTCGTCCAGCAGGATTGTCTTTCCCTGTGGTATCTCTGGACGGTTGTGCCATACGGCATCAATGAAGTCAAAGTCAGTGTAGAACCCGATACACATGTCTGCCAGTTCTGTTTCCATTGCGCGGAACGTGTTGATGTCCATCATCTCTGGGTTGATAGCCACCTTGTCGCCAGCCTTGAGAGTCTTGCCAAGCCATTCTGCTATGGTTGGAGTTCCCATTTCGCCGTCTTTCTGCAGCATGAGTCCTGAAATCTTCAGTTGCTCTCCTGCCTGCAGAAAATAGCGGGAGTCTGTCCATACGCATCCGCCGTCCATTGTTATGACTGCCGTGCCTGCTGAACCGGTGAAGGCCGAAATGAAAGCACGTTCACGCCAATGCTCTGCAACGTACTCACTGCCATGAGGATCAACGCTTGGCACTATCAGTGCGTTGACTCCTTTCTGTGCCATTAGGGCACGTATTTCATCAAGCTGTTTCATATTGAAAATATGTGTTTTTTTGCAGGTGCAAAGTTAGTGAAATTTTTTGGATTGAAAGGCATTGTTGAATGAAAAAAATGTCGTAAATTTGCACATTGTTATTCACGGGTTAAACTTTTGCTGTTTAGCAATGTCAAATTAGCAAAAGAAACCAATTAAACTTTACGATTATGAGACGGATTGGATTATTACTATTGGCTTTTGTCAGCACATTGTTTTTTGCTGATGCGCAACAGGTTACACGTACTGTAACTATTACCGCGCGTAACTATACCGTTGCCGACAACCTGGATCTTGAGGCAGTGGCTACAGCCCTTGGCGAGGCGGACAACCTTGAGGCGTTCGAGCGCGCTCTGAACGACCCTCAGAACCCTCTTTCTAACCTTGACCTCAATGATGACGGGTACGTTGACTACCTGAGAGTGGTCGAAATGGTCGAGGATAACGAGCGTTATGTCCTTATTCAGGCTGTCCTTGGCGAGGACCTTTATCAGGATGTCGCCACTTTGCTCATCGAGTCTTCGGGCACGAATGCCGTCACACAGCAGCGCAACGTGACTGTCACCATCGTGGGTGACCCATACATTTACGGCGAGAATTACGTTATCGTTCCTACGTACGTTTATCGCCCAGTGATATTCGATTGGTGGTGGGGCCCTCATCCATACGTGCCTTACTGGTCGCCATACTACTGGGGCTATTATCCACATTACTACTACTGCTACCACCCATGCGCTCCATTCCACTATCACCGCCATATCCACAGTTATGCATGGCATCATCCACGTCCAGTTTGCGACCGTCACGTTTCTTACCGCGCTAACCCACGTTATGAGGCACGTCGCTCTGAGGCAAGCCGCCGTGACTATGCACGCGATTATGCAACTCACACTGAACGTGTGGCAAACATGCCTTCATCCAGCCGCTCTGCAAGTCGCTCTGCTCAGCCTGCAGCTTCTAGTAGCCGCTCATCACAGGCTTCTGCAACTGCCAGTCGCTCTTCTCAGGCATCTGCAACAGGTAGCCGTTCGGCAGCAGCAGCCTCAAGCAGCTCTTCAAGATCTGCAGCGGCTACAACCAGTTCTTCCCGTGCAAATGCTCCTGCCGAGTCTAGTTCTCGCTCTGCAATGACGGCAACTACAACTACAACTCGCTCTGGCTCTTCAACTTCGCCAGGCCGCTCTACTACAACGGTGAACTCGGGTTCCAGATCTTCTTCTTCAACCTCTACAACTACATCTACATCGGGCTTGCGTTCAGCTTCATCAACTGCCACTGCCACAAGTCCTAACAGCAACCCTTCACCTCGCAGGGTGACTACAACAGTTGCACCTTCTAGTTCTTCTAGCTCTACTAGAGCATCTGGCTCCTCTAGCTCTACTAGTTATTCCAGGCCATCCAGCTCTTCTAGTTCCTCTAGCTCTTCTAGTTCTTCTAGTTCTTCTAGAGCCTCCAGCTCTTCCAGCTATTCCAGGCCATCGAGTTCTTCTAGCTCTTCTAGTTATTCTAGGCCATCCAGTCCATCCAGCTCTTCATCTCGTGGAGGTGGCTTCAGCAGCGGTGGTTCACGCAGTGGTGGAATGAGCAGCGGTGGCTCACGCAGTGGCGGTACAAGTGGTGGAGGTCGCTCCCCACGTCGTTGACTTTTCAACACGAAGTGTTAATTCTCAATTCTCAATTCTCAATTATTATGATAGTAGTACTGACAGGCGCAGGTATCAGCAAAGAGAGTGGTATAGCCACATTCCGTGATTCCGACGGACTTTGGGCAAACTATAGAATTGAAGAAGTGTGTACACCAGAGGCTTTGGCTCGTGATAGAGCCAAAGTCGTTGGTTTTTATAATGAGCGTCGCAAGGAATTGCTCGAAAAACAGCCAAATGCGGCACACTATGCTCTTGTGGAGTTGGCTAATGTGAAAGATGTGAGGATCATCACCCAGAATATTGATGACCTTCACGAACTTGCCGGCAGCAAAGACGTGATTCACCTGCATGGCGAGATGTGCAAGCTTCGCAGTTCGCGCGACGAACTTGCCAC
Source organism: Candidatus Aphodosoma sp. (assembly GCA_045600865.1). Taxonomy (GTDB): domain Bacteria; phylum Bacteroidota; class Bacteroidia; order Bacteroidales; family Paludibacteraceae; genus Aphodosoma. Next base: position 3,611 of record JAZRYS010000060.1, on the reverse strand, counting down.
TGTCGATATCGAGGGGTGGCGCAAGCGTCCGGATGCCTGGCGTCAGGATATGGACACTCGTCATCCTGATGGCACGCTTCTCCGTCCATACGTGGTCTTCTTTGGCGAAGGCGTTCCTATGATGGACGAGGCTGTTAGGATTGCCCAGCAGGCAGATGTGTTCGTCATAATCGGGTCGTCACTCAACGTCTATCCCGCAGCCAGTCTGGCAAATTTTGTTCGTCCAAATGTGCCTATCTATATAGTTGATCCTGCCGACCCAGCCAACGTCAAGTCGAGTTACATATCAAACCCAATAACGTATATTCAGAAGAAAGCCTCCGAGGGGGTTCCTGAATTGGTGGAGAAATTAAAGAGGTAGGGCTTTTGAAAGTCCTGCTTCTTATTTAGGTGATTGTTATAAATCGTTTGATTTGTCGAAGAACGATTTGCGTCTTGCTGATCTTTCGGCTTTCGGCAATGATGTAAACTCCTTATCCATCGACATCATGCACATGATGTTGGTTTTCTCTGCACGTTCCTGTGATTCCTGGGCAAACATAGTTGCCGTTCCTTCCCCGGAAGTCTCCCATTTGTGGGCATTGACGATGTTCATGCTCCTGGCAGTCTGCAGGAAGTCTGCACTTGCGCCCATGAAGTTGAAATCCCATCCTTTCTCTCTCAGTCTGCCGATGAGCTTGTAGATGTCTGCTCCGGCGAAATCCACTGAAGCATTCTCATAGCCGTCTGTGATGATGGTCACCATGCCAATGCCGTCTTCATCAGCGTCAACCACTGGCTCAAGGTCTGTCAGAGTGCGGCCAATGGCATCAAAAAGGGCAGTGCAGCCTCTTGGCCTGTAGGTCCCTCTCGATAGCTCGCTGGCCATCAGAAGGTCAGCCTTGTCGCTGATGACCTTGATGTTGTTTGGGTCGTCAAACAGAACCAGGGTGATAAGGTGTTCCTGCACCTCCTTGTTTTTCACTTGAGTCTTCTTGATTTCACCCAGAAGGTCGTTGTACCCCTTGATGACATTGTCTGTCAGAGGTGTCATTGAGCCGCTCTCGTCGATGATGACGACATTGTAGATCTTAGTTTTCATTGTTTTTTGGTATTAGTTTATAATAATGAGATTGAATATTCTTTTCAGAATTCATTGGAATCACTGTCCTTCAGCGACGAGTAGTTCTTCAGCGAGAACCGCAACATCTTCTTTTGCCGTGGCTTGCAGTCATTGCTTTCTGTTCCTGGCAGAGAGCTGAACCGTATTTTTCCAATCCCTTCGCGTTTCTCCTCGAAGTTGACGTAGCCGTATTTGTCTTCAGCGTCTTCCACAATCTGTGTGGTGAGCATCTTCTTGGCAAAATTGCGGCGGTCGAAACTCTTGTTCAGGATTGCCTCATAGATATGCTGCAGTTCAGGCATCGTGAATGTCTCTTCCAGCATCTGAAACCCTACAGGCCTGAAATGGATATCTTCGCGCAACCTTTTCAGCCCCTTTTCTATGATAATGTGGTGGTCGAAGGCCAGTTCCGGCAGGTTGCCTATCTCAAACCATCTTGCATCCATTGCGTCATCACCTCCCTTCACCTCCGATTTGCGAACCAGTGCGTATGATGCCACTGTCACGACGCGTCCTCTCGGGTCTCTGTCAACAGTCGAGAAACATCCGAACTGTTGCAGATATACGTTCTTCAGGGATGTCTCTTCCTCCAGTTCCCTTGCCGTGCATTGCTCTATTGTCTCGTCCATCTGCATGAACCCACCTGGCAGAGCCCAGCTTCCTTTGTACGGCTCTATTCCTCGCTGAATCAGCAGGATTTCGAGTGTTCTGCCGTTGAATGTCAGAACCATTGCATCGGCCGTAAGTGCTGGTCTTGGATATTCGTAGCTGTACATGTTTTGCTTAAACCCTTTGTGTAAATTTCACACTGCAAAGGTACGCACTTTTTCTGACATGACCAAACATTTTTGTGTTTTTTTTACACAAAAAATAATGATTATGTTATATGACTGATATACAGTGCAACTGTATCTGCCATTTTTCATCAATGGTTCTTTTTGCTTTTTCATAAAAATAATTTTTTGGTTTCCTTCTTTTATAACTAATGTACATATTTCTGCGATTTATGAACGAAAAACTAACGGTACAAAGCTCATGAACTGCAGTTTTTCCACATTGGTTCCACTCTGGTTCCGCTCCGACTCTGCTATTTCTCCGCTCCAGGAGCGGAACCACTCAGTCATCACTTAGTCATAACAGCAAAGGATCAGCAAAGGATCAGCGATGTATCGGTGAAGTATCGATAGCGTCTTGCCATTTTATTGCTTACTATTTCTTTTTGCTTAGGTTTGTTTATGATTGGTTGCGACTTATTAACTATGCACGGCTATTTTATATGAAATGCACAACTGAAATACTGAAGAGTGAAGTGAAGAGTTTTTTGCGTTTAAATAACAATGGTTCAGCGAATTGAATTAAAAAAACTCTTCACTCACTTTTCTGCGTTGCATTTACTCCTTCAATAGCTCTCAAAAAAACTTTCTGAAACATTTGGCCATATCGGAAAATCGTAGTATCTTTGTCCCGTGATTCTATGCTGTCTTGGAATTGTCCTATATTCAGTTGAAAAAGTGTGGTTTTGTATTGAATATTCAGTTGAAAAAGTGTAATAAAATAATTTATTTCTTTGATTGTCAGTGTTATGTATAGAACATTGTACGAAAGCCTGAAAAAATGGCATTTCTCGGACGTAAGAAAACCTTTGGTGTTATTCGGAGAATAAATCGTGTCACTTCTGTGCAAATGCCTTTGAAGTTCTATGAGGACAGAGATGCATTCAAATTATTCATTATTGATGTCGGACTCATGGGCGCAATGGCGGATGTGCCAGACAGCCAGATAATGGTGGGTGACAATATCTTGGCTCTATAACGTTTCGTGTGAAAAAGTCATTGTCAAGTCAGAAAAAAGTAGTACCTTTGCACCATGGGAGCAGATACAAAAACACTATTCACTTTAGGGCTTGGTTTGACAGAGCCTTGGGAAGTTAAGGATGCCAAGTTAGTGGTGTCAGAATCCAATGCAAAAGACAAGGAGTTGCATATATGGATAGATTTCAACAGGGATCACCTCTTTGTGTCAAGCAAGGGTCAGTTGTTCAAAGCGTATGACAGTGTCGAGAAGACATGGAGACATCTGAATTTTTTTGAGCATCCGTGCTATTTGCATGCTAATGTTCCACGGCTCAGGACGACTTGCGCCACCATAGAGATGGTCTCAGTGCCATGGGCAAGGTCAGGCTCAGGGTTCACATTGCTGTTCGAGGCTTTCGCACTGGCACTTATAGAAGAGACCCCTGTCAGTTCTGTGGCAGAGGTTATGCAGGAGACGGCACCAAGGATATGGCGGGTTTTCAGCCATTGGGTCGGCAAGGGAAAAGACAGGATTGATTTGAGTCGTGTGTCCCGTGTGGGTGTTGACGAGACATTGTACCAACCCTCGAAAGTGGACAAGAAATAAAAATTATTAGTTATAAGATTTTTAAGAGTGGACATTTCATCAATTTTGGATGAGCTCAGATTTCCAAAGATGGACAAAATCCACAATGTTTCGTCAAAAAAGTTTCCAA